>DASTZB010000068.1:0-9851 GCA_035764525.1 Chitinophagaceae bacterium
TCGTCAGGGAAACTTTTGTTGTCTCCCAAACCGATGCCAGTGATCTTCGCATTGATAGTGTGTTTGTGCAATCAGATGTGAAAGGAGAATTAATTTACCCTGCAAGTTATGGAGCAGGTATTATAGCTGAGCAATTGCCAGATGTCAATAAGAACGGCTGGCTTTTTGGAGTTGATTATTTAAGTACCAATTGGGATAATTATCGTTTTAATGGACAACCAGATGCCGTAAAAACTAACTGGCAACTGAGAGTCGGTGGTCAGCTTAGGCCACGAATAAAAAATAGTTATAAAAATCTCTTAGCATACCGGGCGGGTGCGTTCTTCGGAGACGATTATATTTACATAAATAATCAAAAACTCCCGGTATGGGGAATCACGGGTGGCATCACTTTACCTATAGCCAATCTTAAAGACGCATCCAGCAGGTTCCGTAACCAAAAATCCGTTGTAAATATTTCGGCAGAATATCTGAAAAGAGGCAATAACGATAACCCTATAAATGAAGATCTGTTCAGGATCTCGTTCGGATTTACTTTAAGCGATTTTTGGTTTACAAAACGCAAATACGAATAGAGGTTATTGTAATTTGAATCTTAATCTTTTTATGTGACCAGCTTCTGCAACTATATTACGCTTTCGTTGCGACGCTCCATTCATCTTTCTTATCGCTATTCAACACATTTACTTTGTACCTTATTCCTTGTTCCATTATTTTTCTCTTCCTGTGAAAACGATCCTAAAGAAATTGAAGATTGGACAAAAAAGGCAGAACTGAGAGAAGAAGCAAAAACAATTGAAAGTTATTTAAGCCAGTCAGGCGTGATGAAGGCAAAACTTACTGCTCCATTAATGTATCGTTATCAACGTGACACTGTCTTTACAGAATTTCCCAATACACTGCATGTAGATTTTTATGATGATAGCGTAAGAGTTGAAAGTTGGTTGACGGCTAACTATGGTATTTATTACGATAACCTCAATAAAGTTTTTCTTCGTGATAGTGTAATGGTGATCAACAACGATGGCGACACATTACGTACCCCTGAGCTTTGGTGGGATCAAAACTCACAAAAATTTTATACTGATAAACCTGCAAGACTTGACGGAAAAGATAAACACCTAACCGGTACACAGGGCCTTGAGGCCACCCAGGATCTTAGAATAATTCAGTTCAAATATCCCATCGGTCCTTTCGATATTAAAGAAGGGAATATGCCTCAATAATTTTTTCCCTCGCATCAAACATCGAACTTCGGACCTTAAAAATTTTGTATGGAATACAGGCGAATGGGTAAATCCGGTTTACAACTTAGCGTTCTTTCCTATGGTAGCTGGGTCACATTTCACAAACAACTTGATGATAGCAAGGCGGACGAGCTGATGGGCATTGCTTATGATAATGGTGTAAACTTTTTTGATAATGCGGAAGTGTATAGTCGTGGCGAAAGTGAAAAAATAATGGGAAGAGTTTTAAAAAATAAAGAATGGGATCGTACTTCTTATACTGTTAGCAGCAAAGCATTCTGGGGTTGGCATGGTCCTGATAATAAGCCAACACAAAAAGGTCTTAGCAGGAAACATCTTACAGAAGCTTGTCATGAAGCACTGCAACGAATGCAATTAGATTATCTCGATCTCTATTTCTGCCATCGCCCGGATAAGTCTGTTCCAATGGAAGAAGTGGTATGGACAATGAACATTCTTATTCAACAAGGGAAAATTTTGTACTGGGGCACCAGTGAATGGAGTGCACAGGAAATTATGGAAGCACACATGATAGCAGAAAAATATCATTTGATCGGCCCTTCAGTTGAACAACCAGAGTATAATTTATTTCACCGGCAAAAAATGGAAAACGATTACCTGAAAATTTTCAAAGACATTGGAATGGGCACAACCATATGGAGCCCTTTAGCAAGTGGTCTGCTTACAGGAAAATATAATAACGGGATTCCGGAAGATTCAAGAATGGGCATTCCCGGGTTTGAATGGCTAAAAGAAAAAGTTATAGTAAATGAAAAGATTGAAAAAGTAAAAAAATTAAAAGGCATATCAGATAAATTAGGAACCAACCTTGCCACTCTGTCTATTGCCTGGTGTATTGCAAACCCAAATGTAACTACTGCAATTCTTGGCGCTACAAAAAAAGAACAGCTGCAACAAAACCTTGCAGCACTTGAATTATACCCGAAACTTGATGAGGAGATCATGAAAGAGATAGATTCAATAATGGGCACAAAACCTCGATTGCCGGAGCATTAAATAAAAAATCCTCCGGTGTTAGGCGGAGGATAGTTTTTTTTCAAGCTCAATTAACCTTAAAGCATTTCAACGGATACGGGATTTCGATTTTGGTTTTTCATCAGGCCCTGGATTAAAACGGGTCCCTGAATTTTCATATAAAATAAGAGCAAGAAGAAAGTTGACTGATACGGATTTTACTTTGGTTTATCAGGATTATGGATTAAGAACTTCTGGACGGTTTTGGACATTGGATATTGGATGCAGTAACCTTACCAATCAACTTCTGGTACAAACATAATGTCCGTTAATGGATTGCAAAAGAGCAAAACTGCTCCTTTTTTTTACTGTCTTTTTTACTGGCGGGCTCGTAGATTTACGTGGGGTTCAAACTCAATTTGAAACTCCTTTACCTATCTTCATTGCCTAAATCATTGATATGTTATTAAATAACAAAACAGCTTTTATCACTGGCGCCAGCCGTGGTATAGGGAAGGCTATTGCTTTACGACTTGCTAAAACTGGTGCGAACATAGTTATTGCAGCAAAATCAGTTGAAGAGAACCCAAAATTGGGCGGAACAATTTTTTCAGCAGCTGAAGAAATAGAAAAAGCCGGCGGTAAGGCATTACCTGTTCAATGTGACATTCGTTTTGAAGATCAAATACAGGCGGCAATTGATAAAGCAGTTGCTCAATTCGGCGGCATTGATATTGTTATTAATAATGCTTCTGCTATTTCACTTGCACCTACTGAACAAACAGAACCAAAACGTTTTGACCTGATGCATGATATTAATATAAGAGGAACTTTTTTTGTTACAAAGTCATGTATACCTTATTTAAAGAAATCTTCCAATGCACATATACTTACATTATCACCGCCGATCAATTTAAATCCAAAGTGGTTGGCAGGTCATGTAGCCTATACTATAACAAAATTCAGTATGAGCATGATGGCAATTGGATGGGCGGCAGAATTGAAACAATATCGAATTGCATCAAATGCGCTGTGGCCAAGAACAACGATTGATACAGCTGCTGTAAGAAATTTATTAGGCGGCGAAACATTGGCTAAAATGAGTCGTACACCCGATATACTTGCTGATGCTGCATTCCATATTTTAACTAAACCATCAGCAGATTGTACCGGTAATTGTTTTATTGATGAAGATGTGATGATGAAAGAAGGCATAACAGATCTATCACATTATAATGTAGTGCCTGGTGCAAACTTATACAGAGATCTGTATGTAGATTAAAAAACCCGGCAAAAAAATTACCGGGTTATCTTCTCTCATGTGTATAGTGATGAGCCTTAGCTTTAGTTGGCGGTCAGAAAGCTACAAAAATATTTTTCAAAAAATTAATGGCAAAAAAATTATCTGGATAAACTGTGCATTTACTCATCATCTTTCTTTTCTGGTCTCATCATTGGAAATAAAAGTACATCCTGTATCGAAGATTGATTTAACAACAGCATGCAAATACGATCTATTCCAAAACCAATACCCGCTGTTGGCGGCATTCCATATTCCAATGCCCTTAAAAAATCATGGTCAATAAACATTGCTTCATCATCACCGCGTTCCATCAGTTTAGTTTGTTCTTCAAAACGGTCACGCTGATCAATAGGATCATTTAACTCACTATAGGCATTCGCAATTTCTTTTCCATTTACCATCAACTCAAATCTCTCCACGAATCCTTCTTTGCTCCTGTGCTTTTTCGTGAGCGGACTCATTTCTTTTGGATAGTCAATAATAAAAGTCGGTTGTACAAAATGTTTTTCACATTTCTCACTGAATATTTCATCGATGAGTTTTCCTTTACCCATTGTTTTATCAACATGAATATGCAATTGCTTGCAAACACTGCGTAAGTGTTCTTCACTCATATTACTGATGTCAAAACCAGTATGTTCTTTAATAGCATCGGTCATCGTTACACGACGATAAGGTGCTTTGAAATCAATTTCTTTTCCATCGACAATTGTTTTTGTAGTTCCATTTACAGCCAGCGCAGCCTTTTCAAGAAGCTGCTCGGTTGTTTCCATCATCCACACATAATCTTTATAGGCAACATAAAACTCCAATACTGTAAACTCCGGATTATGTGTGCGATCCATTCCTTCGTTACGGAAGTTGCGGCTGAATTCATATACCCAATCAAACCCACCAACAATTAATCTTTTTAAATAAAGCTCATTGGCAATACGCATGTACATCGGGATGTCTAATGCATTGTGATGTGTTGCAAATGGTCTTGCGGCAGCACCACCGGGTATGCTTTGTAAAACAGGAGTATCTACTTCCAATGCTCCCCGTTCATTTAAAAACTCACGGATCGCATTTACCAGTTTCGTTCTTTTGGTAAAAACTTCTTTTACTTCAGGATTAATTATGAGATCAGCATAACGCTGGCGGTATTTGAATTCAGGATCAGTAACTGCATCAAATGTTTGTCCTTCTGCTTCTTTAACTATTGGTAAAGGTTTTAATGCTTTTGCAAGAATGGAGAGCTCCTTTACATGAATTGAAGTTTCTCCCGTCTTTGTTTTAAACACATAACCTTTTACACCAATGATATCACCAATGTCAATACATTTTTTCCAGATGATATCATAAAGTGTTTTGTCTTCGCCGGGACAAATATCGTCTCGCTTAATATATAATTGTATGCGACCAGATGAGTCCTGTATCACGGCAAAGTTTGCTTTACCCATATCACGAATGCTCATGATGCGGCCTGCCACACATATATCTTTAAATGTTTCCTTATTCTCATCATTAAAGTGTTGCTTAATATTCGCTGCGTTATCATTTACAGGAAATAGTTCTGCCGGATATGGATCGATCCCCATTCCTAAAAGATCACCTAATTTTTCTCTGCGTATTTGTTCCTGTTCTGATAAATGAGATGTATTCATTGCCCAATTCTTAAAGTGCCGCAAAGGTACTGGTTAGAGGCAGAAAAGGCAAAAGGTATATACTTGCATTTGTTTGAAAGTATATACCTTTTATAGAAGTAGTCTATAGGTTTATTTTTAATGCAATAGCAGGATAAGAACTTTGAACGAAAGATTGCCTTTGAAAAAATCGTTGCTTTTTCCATTTTTATATTCGTTGTCATATTCATAGCCCTTTTCTTATTTTTTCCTGAAGCAATAAATAGAGGAATAGAACCTAACATTGCTGCTGTGCCTGCCACCAAAAGAATAGTTTCGGCTGTATAGTTGTTTTGTGGAGCAGGTTCCGCTGAAAAAACCCCAGCGAAAATATTTATATAATCTTCTTCAACTTTTGGACTGGCAAGCAGGGCACTTGTTGTTGATAATGCAAATCCGCCGCCCAATAAAATCCATGCTGCTGTTTTCTGGTTTTTACTTTTTTTAAGATAATCAGTTTTTACAGCTGGTAAATTGTTGGGAATTGACTGGCAGAAGCACGCTGCTGGAAATAATAACAGCAGTGTATAAAGAATGATCTTTTTCATAATAGCAAATTTTAATAACTGAATCGAGACGGCGACGTAGCTCGACTTCGCGTTTTTAATCAATTACAAACTGGCAAGGCTGAAGGATAGGAAGTAGAAAAATGGTTAGCACTCCAGCAATTGTTAGTCCCTGATCCGTCCCATAAAAGATCAACACCAGGTAACGGAATTCCTACAGGAGGAGCAGCTCCATTATTTCCAAGTACGTTGTTGATTATTTTAGCTCCATCCGGATTAGGTTCGATATCAGCAAAAGCCTCCGGGGGCAGGCCGGCGAGTGCACCTAAGATCACCGTGCTTACTGTTGCAATGCCCACAAAATTGTTGTCCTTGATGTTATTGCCTTTTGCCGTAACATTGTCTACTCCAACAACAAGAATACCTGAACCTGAAGGAACAAAGGATTCAAAGCCACCTCCGGGTTCTGCAAAATTGATATGATTGTTGCCGTAAACATGATTATCACTAACTAAGATATTTGTTGATGTTTTTTGAGTAAGACCGGGTAATAAGACAACAAGAATGCCACAAACATTATCGTAAGATTGATTTTTTGAAACAGCTACATTTGAGCAATTCTCAACTTCTAATCCATTCACATTGGCGAAAGCGATATTGTATTCCAGGGTAATATTTTCAGATTGACCAATATAGAGACCAGTATCTGTATGTCCGGTAGCAGAGCAATGTTCTATTAGACCACCTTTACAAAACAGCGGGAACAAACCATACTCACCGTTGTTTTTTGTATCAACATGGGATAATAAAAAATTGTCTGCCCGAATCATAAACACTCCATTTTCTTCAAAGTTTTGTATAGTAACATTTTTTAAAACAAATCCATCGCCATTACTACGAACCGTAATGCCATTATCTTCATCTCCGGGATTTTCAATTATTACCCCTTCGTTGGTAGAACCTGTTAGTCCAATCAATTGGATCCCGGGCTTATTAACAACAATGGCTTCCTTGTAGGTACCGGCTTCAATCTGAATGATGTCCCCGGAATTCGCTGCATCAACTGCGGCCTGGATGGAGCCACCGGCATGAACTATTATATCCGGAGCTTTGCTTTTTGATGATGTCGTTCTTGTCTCCTGATTTAAGGGTTCGTCACTACCGGATGGCAAAAATTCTTTTTTACATCCGGACATTAATGTTGTAATTGAAAAAACAATCGCAAATACCCATTTTGTTTTTATAAACATAAAATTGGGTTGGCAAAACTGTTGTAAATTTTTCATTGTAAACTCCTTTTTTAATTATTGGTGATAAAAATTATTGTTTGGTGTAATGAAAAGTCGAATGAAGGATAACCAGGAAAGTTTTATTTTTCATAATAGAAATTTTCAATGGGTACAATTTTTTTTGTTATAAACGAATGTTCACCGAAAAAACAGGATAAGAATGTTGAACAAAAGATTGCTTTTGAAGTAAAGGAGCCGTTTCCATTTTTATGAATGCTGAAGCTTTCGTGGCTTTTCGCTTATTTTTCCCAGAAGCAATAAAAAGAGGAATGCTGCTAATAGTTGAAAGTAAACCGATACCTGCAACAGCAGCTCCTCCGGCGGCATCACTAAAAGTTGACTCCTTACCACTACCAACAATGATGCCTGTGGCTATCAATGCTGTACCGCCTCCTAGCAATACCCACGCTACCGTTTTTTGATTTTTACTTCTCTGCAGATAATCATTTTGCACAGATGGTACAGAATCATTTGTCTTTTGACAGAAGGTGGTCGCAGGTAATGCGAGCATAAGAAAATAGATCACGATCTTTTTCATAATTGAGTTTTTTATTGGTTTGAGGTATTAATAGGTGTGTTTTTATTATTTAGTTTTTGCTTTTTTTCCCATCCATCCCATTGTCAATTTTAGACTGAAACCAACCGGTGATTGAATGGAATTAAAATTCGCGAACACACTTGCTCGGAAGCTGTGGGGATTTTTAAAATCTTTTTCATTTTTTTAGTTTTTGTTTTTATGTTGTTGAAAACTCAAGTCATTTGTTATAATAGAAATTCAAAAGTTTATTGCTGGCCAATGGGTTCTTTTTTGGAATTGTATCGAATAAAATATCCCACCACATTACACTTACTCCAAAACATTTATCCGTGTATTTGCAATGATGCGCAAAATGAAATTCGTGGTGACGTGGCATAAATGCCTTTGTCCATTTTATATGAAGCAGGTAATGGATATAGCAGAATGCTGTCCAACCCCAGAAGAATCCGGAAAAGAGAGTAAAATAATTATTCAGTTGGTAGGCGATGCAAATAACCACACAACTGAAAATAAAAAGCAAAACCCTGTGCAATAGTGTAGTCTCAAATTGTGACGGATTTAAATGATGATGTAGATGGCTTTTTGATGTACCTGTTTTCTTTCTCCCCGTTTTAGGATGCAACAGAAAACGGTGATAATGGTATTCTATCCATGTCCATATGAACCAGCCCAGAAAAAATAAAATAAAGTGGAAGAGGAAGGGATAACTATGCTTTAATAAAGCAGCAAATATGATTAGCGGAAGAGTCGCGATGATACAAATAAGTATGCTATACAACTCAAACCAATTTTTTAATAAACGCTTCATTCTTTTTGAGATTTAAGGGTTAAGTGATTTACTATTACGCATTTGCCTGCATTTTTAGAAAATTGAAATGAGAAATGATTGCATCGCCCAAACTGTAGTGCTGATAATTGATATGATGTTCTGCACAGTGCTTTTTAATGATCCTTGTAACAGCCAAATAATGACAATGACATAGTTTAGGGAAAAGATGATGAGCAAGGTGAGTATTCAAACCACCGGTGATCCAATGAAGCAATTTTGAGTTTGTGCTGCAATCATAAGTGGCATTCCATTCATGCTGCATAAATGAATTTTGTATGATGCCATTTTCATCAGGAGCAGAATATTCGGCGCCTTCTACACAATGACCTAATACAACTACGGTCGATAGCAATATGCCTGCTACAATATGATAGATAAGAAAGCCTATGAGCACGGCTGATAATGGAATATTGATTATCCATGCTGGAAAAATGATCATGTAAAAAAGATAAAAGGATTTGAATAGAATAAGCTTTGTCCACTCCTTCCATGAGTGATGCATGTTTTTATAGTTCCCCATTTGCTTTTGCTTAAACATGTTAAAATCAATAAAGAAAACCCAGAAAATGGAATAGAGCATGTATAAGAATGGAACATACCATACCTGGTATCTATGTATGGGAAATTTTTTTTGCTGCGGACTGACACGGATAAATGGAATACTGTCTAATAAAACATCGCCGCCGGCCACATTAGTAAAAGTGTGATGCTGGATATTATGCCGGATATTCCAGATATAAGAATTCATTCCCATCAGGTCCCCGAAATAAGCAAAAGCCCGGTTCAACGATTTGTTTTTAAACAGCACATTATGTGATGCATCATGAACAATGTTAAAGACGATCATCACTCCACTAAGCCCCATGGCCATCACAAACAAAATGGAGAATACTGTATTAAGATTACCGCTCAGTAAAAGAATGTAACTGCTAACATAAAGTGCAATAAGGAAACATCCTTTCAGATAAATGCTGCTATCGGCAAAGCGGTTGCCGCCCTTCTTTTCCATATAGTCATCTACTTTTTTGATGAGCTCTGAAAAGAAATCAGAATCGTTTTTTGATTTGAATTTCATACAGCTTGTTTATGGGTGATTAAATGTTGAGTATTTTTTTTACCGAAATAAAGATCGATTGACTTTGCCCCGGCGATCTTATCTGCTTTGCCTGCTGTATTAAAAATTCTATCCCACAAGGTGTTGGTAACGCCAAAGCATTTTTCGGTTTGACCGAAATGGTGTTGCATGTGAAATCTCTGAAGACCGCCGATCCATTTTGATGCCCATGGCTTATGCAGCCATACATGCATATAACTATACAACGAAAGACCTGTTGCAATGCCAGCAATCAGGAATAAATAACTACTAAAGAAAATACTGGTGACTGTAAGAGTTAATGCTCCGAAAGAATACAATATTCTTTTTACCTGGCTCGTGAAGATTGTGCCAGTAACATGATGGTGAAAATGAAAGCTCTTGTGATATTCTTTCTTTTCTTTTCC
>DASTZB010000069.1:0-6102 GCA_035764525.1 Chitinophagaceae bacterium
ATGGTGAAGAAGCAGCGATGCCTGTACTTACAAATCGCATGCTAGTAACAGAAACTCTTCCATTGAACTTGCGAAATACCCAAACAAAGAATTTCAGATTTGAAAAACTACTGACTTCAGGAAATTCTGAAACACTACAGCATCATTCGCTTACTGTTGAGTATACTTCTAATCCTGCCTGGTATGCTGTACAAGCTTTGCCATATTTAATGGAATATCCTTATGAATGCGCTGAACAAACATGGAATCGCTATTATGCAAACGCGTTGGCATCAAAAATTGCGAATGCTTCGCCACGCATCAAACAAATATTTGAAAGTTGGAAAACAAAAGATACTGCAGCCTTATTAAGCAATCTTCAAAAGAACCAGGAACTGAAAGCTGTGTTGCTGGAAGAAACACCTTGGGTATTACAGGCAAAAACAGAAGAACAGCAAAAAAAGAATATCGCTTTGCTTTTTGACATGATAAGAATGAGCAGTGAAATGAACAGCTCCTATGAAAAATTAAAACAGATGCAAAGTGAGAATGGTGGATTTGTTTGGTTCAAAGGTGGTCCTGATAATCGTTATATCACACAATATATTGTTACAGGTATTGGTCACCTGAAAAAATTGGGAGTCGATATTAAAAAGCTGGAACCGATTCTTAATCTTGCAATTCCCTATCTCGATCTGCAGATCAAAAAACAATTTGATGAATTAAAAAAGAATAAAACTGATTTGAGCAAGTATACTCCAGGCTATTACGAGATACAGTATTTATATATGCGGAGCTTCTTCCCTGAACAAAAAATTGCCACCGCTTCACAAACAGCATACAATTATTTCCGTGATCGTACTCAGCAAACATGGGTAAAACAAGGCAAGTATATGCAAGGAATGATCGCATTGACATTAAACAGAACAGGTGATGCAAAAACTCCGGCAGCCATTTTAAAATCGCTGAAAGAAACAAGTATCAATAATGAAGAGTTAGGAATGTATTGGAAAGACAATAGCGGCGGATGGTTCTGGCACCAGGCACCAATCGAAACGCAGGCTTTGTTAATCGAGGCATTTAGTGAGATCAGCAAGGATACAGGAACGGTTGATGACCTGAAAACATGGCTATTGAAAAACAAGCAAACAACCAATTGGAAAACAACAAAGGCAACAGCGGAAGCATGCTATGCTTTGTTATTGCAAGGAACTGATTTATTAATCAACGAATCAATTGTTGAAATTAAATTGGGTAATACGACACTTAAATCAACAGACAACAAGGAGGAGGCTGGTACTGGTTATTTCAAAAGATCGATCGCAGGCCCGTTGGTTACTCCAAATATGGGAAACATCAGCGTATCAGTTCAGGCTGTAAAGAACCAAACATCCAGCACCACATGGGGCGGTGTTTACTGGCAGTACTTTGAAGACCTTGATAAAATCACAACAGCTTCCACGCCTTTAAAGGTGGATAAAAAACTCTTTGTTGAAAAAAATACTGATCGTGGGCCGGTGCTTACTCCAATAAATGAAGGCGATGCTGTAAAGGTCGGTGATAAAATAAAAGTAAGAATTGAATTAAGAGTAGATCGTGATATGGAATATGTTCATATGAAGGATATGCGTGCCTCTTGTCTGGAGCCAGTAAATGTCTTAAGCAGTTATAAATGGCAGGGCGGTCTTGGCTATTATGAAACTACTAAAGATGCCAGCACCAATTTCTTTTTTGATTATTTGAGAAAAGGGGCTTATGTATTTGAGTATACTTTATTTGTTACACATACTGGTAATTTCAGCAATGGTATCACGAACATTCAGTGCATGTATGCGCCGGAGTATTCTTCTCATAGCGAAGGAATTAGAATAAATGTTGAATAAGTTTCATTCTTTATCTCTACTGAAACCCTTTATTTTTGAGAATGATTGTTGATTATCTCATTATCGGGCAAGGTATCACCGGAACATGGCTCAGTTATTATCTGGAAAAAGTAAACAAATCATTTCTTGTAATAGACAATGATAACTCTAACTCAGCGTCAAGAGTCGCAGCAGGAATTATAAACCCGGTTACAGGCAGAAGAATTGTAAAAACATGGATGATCGATGAACTTTTTTCTTTCCTTGTTCCTGCTTACAAAGAATTGGGAAATGAACTTGGCCTCCAGGCTATTGAACAAAAAAGCCTGATCGACTTCCACCGAACTCCACAAATGAAAATTGCGTTTGACGAAAGAGTGCAAGAGAATGCTGATTTTCTATTTCATCCAAAAGATCAGTGGCAATATCAGCAAGCGTTTCATTATGATTTTGGATTTGGCAAAGTAGATCCTTGCTACATTGTCAGTCTGAAAGAAATTCTTCCTGCATGGAGAAAGAAACTATTATCAAATAACCAATTACTGGAAGAAGATTTTGAAATAAATGAATTAAGTCATATCGAAACCGGAATAACTTATAAAAATGTCGATGCAGAAAAAATAATTTTTTGTGATGGTATTAATTCTTCCCAAAACCTATTTTTTAAAAACCTTCCGTTTGCATTAAATAAAGGAGAAGTAATTCTTATTGAATCGGATCACATTCCATCAACACATATTTTTAAGAAAGGAATGATGCTCACGTCGATAGATAAAAATCTATATTGGATAGGCTCAAATTATTTATGGGAATTTCCAGATGATAAACCAACAGAACAATTCAGGACGCAAACTGAATTGTTATTAAAAACATGGTTGAAGTTTCCTTTTAAAATCGTGGACCATAAAGCATCCATCCGACCTGCGAATATTGAACGTCGCCCCTTCGTCGGTTTTCATCCAACTTATGAAAATATTGGCATCTTAAATGGGATGGGAACAAAGGGTTGTTCACTAGCCCCCTATTTTGCGAAGCAATTAACAGATCATCTTATTTATGCAAATGAAATTCTAGCAGAAGCAGATATTAAAAGATTTACCAAAATACTCACCCGGTAAATCCTTTTCAGAGAATTTTACTTTCATTGATTATTTTTGATCTTACCTGAAAAAATATTGAGATGACTGGAAAAAAAGAAAATTTATACATTATACCAGCTCGTTACAGAAAGTTAGAGAACCTGCATATTGTCTTCTGGCTTTTTAAAGATATAAGCTGGTGTATGATATGGCGTGAACTTGGTATCCTCATGATCATACCGACACTTTCTGTTGCCATTTATATTGCTTATAGAACCCGTGATATTAAATCAGAATTGGCGCACAATCTTGCTGTCGCATTCTGGATAAGCGCCAACAGTTATTGGATGATCAGCGAATTCTTTGGATTTGATGATGCAAAAGTGTTTGGCGGATATGAAGGCAAACATCTCGCCATGATTCCCTTTCTTATTGGCGTGATCATCCTGGCCTGGTATTACTTAATTCAGCGACCAAAAGAAGTGAAGGATGAACAAGTAGTCACAGTGTAAAAGCAATGAAAGAAAAGTTTTTTCCAGAAACAAAACTTACAATAAAAAAGGGACTTAAAATTAATATCAATCTTAAATCCCTTTTGCTGAAAGGTTACAGCCTGAATAATAGTATTAGGAAGTCACTAATAATACAAGTTCTTTCTTTTTCTTATCAAAAAAATACTTCTTACATAAATAAAGTAGGGTCAACGTTATCATAGTTCGGGTTTTAGAATTTTTTGGGTTGTATTGGGATCCTGGTTCAGCACACGACATAATGCATCGTACAATTGGGGCATATTGATTTTAAGATCTGCCGGGTTTTCAAAAAATGCTTCCACGCTTACTGCCCAGAATTCATGAATATTTGTCAACGCATAATTGCGTAAATAGCTTTGTCTTTTTGTAATTACATCTGCAAGTATAGGACCAGTTGTTGTTGAAAATTTTTCATAGTTGGCCCTGAAATTTTTATCAACGCCATACTTGGCAAAATAGTTATTAAATAAAAGCGCATGACTCATTTCATGAACAGCCACGTTTATGTTATCTGAATTATCAGCATAACCAAACAGGAAATGTTTCCATGAAAGATAGATGCCCTCTGGTGCGACATGACCGATATACAATTCCTCATCGTTATCCATTCGGTATGCATCAGCCAGTATATAAATGTTTTTAAAATGCTGCATCAGGTAACTTTTCAACCCAAACGTCACTTGTACTGCAGAAGCCGCTGTTAGAACAGGGATCTCTTCTTTTGGTTCAAGCCCGATGTAATGAAATTGCTTTTGACCAACATAATGATGAACCCTGTTTACAAATCTTTGTTTTAGTTCAAACGAAAGATCATTAAAATATTGAATGCGACTGCTGATGATATAAGAATACCTGTTGAAGATTTCATCGCTGACGAGCTCCTCTGCAGGAACTGGTACTGGGGCTTCCAGCTTTTGCGGGGCAAAAAAGTTATTCAGTTTTCTTAAAAATGTCAGCATGTTTCAGGGTTCGGAGCTTTAAAAATATATAATCGCTTTTCAATTTGCAAGCTTTACGATGTTTTTGGGTGGAATTACTAATGATTTAAAAACGATAAAACAGTTAGGAAAATTACGTAAGGCTAAAGATAATTTATCTAAAAGCCGGGAACTCATTAGGTCGTAGCGGGTCCTGGTTCAAAGTATCACATAAAATGGTATATTATTGCGGCAGGTTATCTTTTAAGCCCTGGGAGTTTTCAAAGAAATACTCGACGCTAACTGCCCAAAATTCCTGGAAGTTGGTAAATGCATAGCCACGCAAATAACTTCTTTTCTGCACGATAAGCTGCGTCATTATAGATCCGAAAACTGTTGGAAGTTTTTCAAAATCTTTTCTGAAATCCCAGTCCACACCGGTTTCCTTAATGAAATTCCCATGATGCAGTGCATGCGCCATTTCATGCAAAACAACATTTACACCATCCGTATAATCTGCAAAACCATTTACAAAATATTTCCACGAAATATAAATGCCGGTAGGCGCTACATGACCAATGTATGTTTCTTTAGAATCCAGTGCCTGGTAGGGATCGGCGAGTATATGAATATCATTAAAAAAAGGAAGCATGTAATTTTTTAACCCGAAAGAGACTTGGACTGATGCCGCGCTAACGAGTATCATTATCGCCTCTTGCTGATCCAACCCATGAAAATGAAATGATTTTGACTTCTTGAAGTTGTAAACTCTTTTTAAAAACTTTTGTTTATTCGATGCATTCAGTTGATTGAAATAAGGCAGTACACGGGAAATAGTAGCAGAATAATGATTCGAAATTTAAGCAGGGATCGGTTCCTCAGAAAATAATTTCTGAAATGGATCAGTGGTTGCTTTGCCGAATAAATTTCTGAAAAATCTTTGGAGGAAGTTGGCCATAATACCTCTCAAATATACTCATCAAGCCAAACCTTCAGGCATCTAATTGTCCTTATCTTTGCCGCCGTTGAATTTTTGGGGCCCGGCTAAAGTGCTACTATTAAACTTATGTTGCGTCGCACTCTTGTACTTTGGGAATCCTCTTGAGCAAAATCCGATCTCGATAGCTATCGGGACCAAATCTAAAATCTAAAATAAAATGTTTCGTTCTCATACATGTGGCGAATTAAGAATTAATAACGTAAATGCAGAAACAACGCTGGCTGGTTGGGTGCAAACAATAAGAAAATTTGGCGCCATCACTTTTGTTGACCTTCGTGACCGTTATGGTATCACTCAATTATTATTTGGTGAAGAATTAAATCAGCAACTGGCTGAAAATCCGTTGGGCCGTGAGTTTGTTTTGCAGGCAACTGGAACTGTTCATGAAAGAAGCAACAAAAACTCCAGCATACCTACCGGCGATATTGAAATAATTGTAAGATCATTCAAAATATTAAATAAATCAGCCGTACCGCCATTCACTATCCAGGATGACACTGATGGTGGTGATGATATCCGGATGAAATATCGCTTTCTTGATCTGCGCAGAAATGCTGTAAAGAAAAATCTGGAATTGCGTTATGCGGTTAACCGTGCAACAAGAAATTATTTACATCAGCAAGATTTCATGGATATTGAAACACCTTTCCTGATCAAATCAACTCCTGAAGGCGCAAGAGATTTCGTTGTTCCATCAAGAATGAATGCTGGACAGTTTTATGCATTGCCTCA
>DASTZB010000070.1:0-2841 GCA_035764525.1 Chitinophagaceae bacterium
ATGATGCCGAATTTTTGATCCTGCCATTTTTCAAGCTTTGCTTTTACTTGCGGCTCCGTTGGCCATTCATAGGTTGAAGAATGTGGGTGAACGCCCTGTTGAGCCAAAGTCCAAAATGTTGTTATTGCAAAGACGTTGGTGAGGAAAATTCTAACTATTAGCTTTAGTCGACCCATAAGTCTAAAATATAGCAAAAAAGTCAGGCGCACTTCAAATAGGTTTTATGTTCTTTCTTTTAATTGTGCAAAAGAAAGAACAAAAGAAAAGCGCATCGACGATAGTTGTGATTTGTTTTTTTGATCGATACTCCACAAATCTTGTTTTAGATAGAATTGAATTTGCCAGCGCCTTCTTTTTCGTCTTTCCTGGTTCACAAACAATTTTAATAACTGCAAACGAAAAAGACAGCGCCGTTCGGGACCTCGTATACCACGCAGCAACAACTTCGCCCTATCATTTCGATAATTAAATTCATTTACAAAATGCCGGAGTCTTCATGTGCGTTGGCCCGGCAAAACCAGCGGAGCAATTGGTTTTGCCTTGAATTTTCTTTTGTTACTTTTCTTTGTTTCAAAGCTTGTCCCGATTTATCGGGGACAAAGAAAAGTAAGCATAACAATGACAACTACAATTCACTAAAGTTTTATGTTCTTTTGAAAATGACTTCAGATATATGATAATAAAAAACGGTGCCCCTTTGTAAAAGCACCGTTTGAAATAATATAGTTACCGAAAATGTTACTTAGAAAATATATCTTAATCCCAACTGCATCTGCCAGCGGGAAAGCAGGTCAGGACTGCTCACAAAAGTTGTATACTGGGTGGGGTCGAATGTATAAACAGGACTGTTATTATTATAGCTTACACCAAGTGGCTGATAATAACCTGAAGTGGTTGCATATTTACGAACACCCCAATCACTGTTTAATAAATTTCCAAAATTCATAATATCAATACTTAATTGCAAGGTATTTCTTTGTTTACCCGCTTTGAAATTCAGATCCTGAAGAATACGCAGATCCAGCTGGCTATACCACGGTGTTTCACCGCCATACTTTTCGGTGTATTGACCAACCCTGCTGCTCAGGTAATCATCCTGGGCAATAAAATTTTTTAGTGTCTGGCGTTGGACCGCGGCGCTTTGAACGTTTCCATTGATATCAGTGAGCGGTCCAAAATTCATCGCATCAATTTCTGCATTTGTTGGAACATATAGCAGGTCATTGGAACTGGTGCCATCATTATTAATATCACCCGCATATACATAAGCAAACCTGTTGCCGGAAGTCCATGAACCGAAAAGAGAAATAGTGGTTCCCCACATTTTATCAGTACCATAATCAAATTTCTTTGATGCGGCCGCGAGGAACCGATGCCTGTTTCCATAAAGTGAATTCGAATTGATTGCTTTATTTGCATTGTTCAAAATAGGATTGCGATCAAAAGCATCACTTGATATTTCTGCAGAAATAGAACTTGCATCTTTCGCAACATTATAATTATAGGCCCCCATCAAAAACAAACCTTTGGGGAAAGTTTTTTGTGCTTGTAAGGATACATTAAACTGGTAGCCCTCATTTGTATTGGTAAACACATAAGTATTCGCTGCTCCCTGGTTAGCCGCCAGGTATATACTGCGTTTGTCGCGTGTACCTGAATTCAGAACGCCGGTCGGTGTTCCCAATTTATAATTGCGAACCATCATTGCTTTTACATCTTTTGTATAAGCAACGTCAACCGTGAATATAGTTCCTCTTTTAAGTTTAAAGTCAGTCCCTACATTCGTTCTCCATACCTGGGGCCATTTGAAATCTTTATCCGTTGCATTATAAAAAAAACTGTAAGGATTTCCTATATGATTGCCTAACCAAACAAAAGGAAAGCGACCGGAGAATAAGCCTGAACCACCACGCACCTGGAATGTTTTATCACCTCTTACATCCCAGTTGAAACCAACCCGCGGAGAGATTAGTGGTGATTTAGTAGGTAGTTGAGTATTGTCAAGGTCCTTACCGACTCCATTTGAAATTGGTTTTCCGTCTTTATCAAATAAAACAAGAGGATCATTATTGGGAACTGTTGGTGAACTCTCCTTGCCATCAGGAGCAACATATTTGAACTGATCTTCAAAATAAACCGGCATATCCACACGAATGCCATAAGTTAATTTGAATTTCGAGCTGGGTTGCCATTCATCTTGTATATAAGCAGCAGCTTGTCCTACTGTCAGGTAATACCATGTCCACTTATCCGCCGCTGCCGCTGCCTTAGCTGCATTTACATCTACATCTAAAGGATAAGCGCCGAATACATATTTACCACCAACGGGAACGCTATCCTTGAATGTTTTAATATCTCCATCAAAGAATAAAGTGGGGCCATAACCAGTCAGGTTAAATGAATTTCCGAATTTGAAAGATTCAAAGGACGCTCCGAAAGTAAGGTCATGGTTCTTTTTATATAAATGAAAATCATTGGTTACCTGGAAGGCATCCTGGTTCAGACGATTATTAATTGAAAATGGTTCGTGACCAGCCACAATATACCTGACTCCATTCTTTGCAATATTAATTACGGGAAAAGGAGTGGAGAAAGGATTTCGTTTATCTCTGAATGTTGTATATACAACCCTGAGTTTGTTGGCATTTCCACTTTTAAAATTTGATCTTAACTCTGCACCGAACGACTGTAGCTTATTTACAATTTCATACCCTGAGTTCTGGTATTGCAAAGTATAATAATCAGGACCGCGACGACCTATTGCACTTGGGTGAGCCGGTTTATCTTTTGTTGCATCCAAACCATTATAGGTAAAAGACAATTTATGGACATTACTTATGT
>DASTZB010000071.1:0-9577 GCA_035764525.1 Chitinophagaceae bacterium
CGTGTTGGTGGTTGATATTGCTGAACTATAGACTATCCTGTCTTTTATGGTGATATTGTAATAATCTACGGTCATACTGAAGTTGCTAGAGGGATTGAATCCGAAACCAACAGTATAGTTGGTTGATTTTTCAGGTTTAAGTAAGGGTACCTGTAACAGGAATGCCTGTTTGCTTCTGTTATTAAATAAACCAGACAGTTGAATAGTACCCGCTACAAAAGATGCCTGGGTAGATTGAGCATAGATCTGGTGCAGAGTTGGGGCTCGAAATCCAGTAGAAACAGAACCCCTGATCACGGCTTTATTTCCGGCGATCTTATAGCGTGATGATAACTTCCATACAAAGGCTTCTCCAAAATCACTGTACTTTTCACCACGAATAGCACCATTCAATAAAAAATCTTTTGTTATATCCCAGGAAGCATCTAAGTAAGCTCCAAAATTAAATCGCTTATTAGTACTCGCATTCTCTGCACGAATGCCCGGAAAAGAATTTGCTCCTTCGCCAGAATAGGATGCTGTATCACCGGAAATGATTTTATAGGTTTCGCTTCTTACTTCCGTCCCAAAAGCCAGAGAAAAATTCTCAGTAAGGGATTTTGAAATATCATAATTACCCACAATATGTGAGAAACCATACCCCCCGGGCTTATACGCCGTTGGGCCGGCGGCCTTCAAACTATGATTTACCGTATGTTCAACTGTGTATAATTGTTGATTGCCCCCAAAGGTGATACTTACGTCATGTTTCCAGCCGTTCAATGTATTAGTAAATCCAAATGTCCCATTATAATCGAGCAGATCGCCGTCAAAAGTGGGTACGTAACCTATATACCCGTTATATAAGGGATCGTTGCCGCCAGTATAGTTAGGAGCACTAGGAATCGGAGTATGTAACAGGCCATAATCAAGTTTCCAGTATGGAACTCTGAAGTTTGCGTGACTGTAAACCTTTTTATATACCAAGGCTGCATTACTATAAAACTGTCCGTTTTCACCAATAGGAACACCAAGGTTATAATTAAATTTAGCTGCCTGGGTTTCACCTGAGCCGTTGATATTATTTCCTGTTGGGTATACATTTAAATAAGCATCAATAGCAGCATCGGCCGAAGCTGAACCGCCAAATGTGGCCTTTTCAGTTGGCCTGTCAATAATACCAGAACGAACGGCACTATTTTGCTGACTAAAATCAATAGTATAATTTAAAAAGCCTTTTGCACCAAAATTGGAACCTCCATTATATGCAACCCCATAATTCTCACCATCGCCTTCATGCGTTAGGCCTCCATTGAATGTTAAACTGCTATACTGATACCTGTCTTTCAAAATAACATTCATAACACCGGCAATGGCATCAGATCCGTATTGCGCAGATGCACCGTCCCGTAAGATCTCGACTCTTTTTATCGCATCAATAGGAATACCTGACAGATCTGCGCCGGTTTCACCTCTGCCCGGTGAAAACTGGACATATAACAAAGAGCTTAGGTTTTTTCTTTTGCCATTGATCAAAATAAGAGTACGGCTTGGACCGAGGTTACGGATCTCATAAGGATCAAGCAATGTAGTAGCATCATTGACAGGAGTATTAACAGTATTAAATGAAGGAACTCTATATTGTAATTGTTTGTCGAAACTTATTTGTGCCGTAGTTCTTAAATCAGCTGCCTGGAGCGCATCTATTGGCAAGGGAGTGTTTATTGAACTCCTGGGTAATGAACGGGAACCAGTAGTAAGAATAACCTCACCCAACTCGACGGATGATTCTTGCAAAACAAAATCGAGTGTTGTATTGCCAGATACATTCAGAGTCTTAGTTTGCGTAAGATATCCAACAAAAGAAACAGTAATTGTATTAGACCCATTGGGCAGCAAGAGTGAATAATTCCCCTCCGCATTGGTCAATGTACCGCGACCGCCCTTAGCCGAAACGGAAGCTCCGGATATCCCTTTACCCGAGTTATCGGTAACTTTACCACTAACATTATTTTGCGCCAAAGCTATTGTGGAGAATAATATTGCATAGAATGATGCAATAATCCTCAGTTTGAAAGCGGATTTCATAAATTTTGGTTTTGTTTGCAATTAGGTTTAAAAAAAATGTTATCGTTTAAAGAAAGGAAGGAGTTGGAAACGATATTAATTTAAAACTATTTTATTGAATAACAAAGTAATATTAGCGAGTCCGTGGGTTTTAATCTCGAGAGTTTCAAGATTGAAAGACTATTAGTCCTCAAGGTTAAACAAACTATCCACGAATTCATGCTTATCAAATACAAGCAGGTCGGTCATTTTTTCTCCAACACCAATAAATTTTACCGGTATTTTAAATTGATTTGCGATAGCCAACACGACTCCACCCTTTGCAGTTCCGTCCAATTTTGTAATAGCTATTGCTGATACATCTGTTGCGGCTGTAAAATGTTTCGCCTGCTCCAATGCATTTTGGCCTGTGCTCCCATCAAGCACCAACAATACTTCATGCGGTGCATCGGGGATTACTTTTTGAATTACGCGTTTGATTTTACTCAGCTCTTCCATCAAATGAGCTTTGTTATGTAATCTTCCCGCCGTATCTATTAAAACAACTTCACTTCCTTTTGCCACGGCGCTTTGAGCTGTATCAAAAGCAACAGCAGCTGGATCGCTGCCCATATCTTGTTTTATAATCGGCACTCCAACTCTTTCACTCCAGATAGTAAGCTGATCGACCGCCGCGGCACGAAATGTGTCTGCTGCACCGAGCAAAACATTCTTCCCTGCTTCTTTAAAATTATAAGCCAATTTGCCGATGGTTGTTGTTTTACCAACTCCATTTACGCCGACCACAAGTATGATATAAGGCTTTGTCGGGAGATCAGAATCAAAAGCATAACTATTTGATGCAGGAGCATCTACCAGCAATTGCTCAATTTCTTCCTTCAGGATCTTATTGAGTTCAGATGTTCCCAAATACTTATCTCTTGCGACCCTGGCCTCGATCTTATTTATGATCTCGACGGTCGTATCGACTCCAACATCGGCGCTTACTAATGCATCTTCCAAATTATCCAGCACTTCTTCATCAACTGTACTTTTGCCGGCCACTGCCTTGGTAAGCTTGGATAAAAATCCTTCCTTGGTTTTTTGCAAACCCTGGTCAAGACTTTCTTTTTCTTTTTTACCAAATAATTTATTTAGAAATCCCATAGTTTGTTAAATAACAATTTCACCGCTAATATCAAAAAAATAAAAGCCATCACATTTTCAGGTGACAGCTTTATTATTATTTCTAACCCATCAATTTTATTTCTGCGCCAGGAACTCTTTCACTTTATCCTTATGTACGATTGCTTCTTTAAAACTATAAGCTCCTGTTTTAGGGCTGCGCACAGCCTTAATTACCTTACTCCAGTTCTTTGCCTCGGCTGCTGCCTTTTGGTCTTTGGTCTTGATCGCGGTTTTTGCTGCTTTTGCCATGACTTAATTATTTAATTTCTTTATGAACAGTCACCTTTTTTAAGATCGGGTTGAATTTTTTCAACTCCAATCTTTCAGGATTATTCTTTTTATTTTTTTTGGTGATATAACGGCTGGTGCCTGGTTGACCACTTGCTTTGTGTTCAGTACATTCTAATATCACTTGTACACGATTACCTTTCTTTGCCATTGTCTATTCAGATTTATATGTGTTGTCCTTTTTTTCTCAACTCCTTTACAACATTGTAAAGTCCATTCTTATTGATGGTACGGATGCCTTCAGTTGATAGCTTCAGTGTGATCCATTTATCTTCTTCGGCCAGGAAAAAACGTTTTGTCTGCAGGTTAGGCAGAAAACGACGTTTCGTCTTGATATTTGAGTGAGAGACATTATTCCCTGTGATAGGAACTTTACCTGTAACCTGACATACTCTTGCCATAATGATCAATTTATTTCCAAAAAATTTCGGGAGGCAAAGGTAGGGGAAACCATGCAGACTTAAGGTCGCGGTTTTAAGATTTTTTTCCTCAATTCAATCCCCTCTTAAAATCGTTTACAGAGCTGGCTTTCAAAGATTCAAAGTTAATATTTTGATACCAGTTATGGAGCCCTGATTGGACGACTGTTGCAAGTTTACCCTGAGGGTAGAGAAGGGCCTCTGTTCATCCTTCCTATCGCTATTCAGCAGTATTGAAACACTCTTCTGAAACTATTAAACCTTTAAACCATTAAACCATGGAACCCTTCTCCATCCACTTTTGCTGATTACTCATTTTCAAGTAGCTTCGCAGCCCAACATTAATCTTAAATCCAACATTAATCATGGCCTACGATGTAGTAGTTCTTGGCAGCGGACCCGGCGGATATGTAGCCGCTATACGAGCAGCCCAATTAGGTTTTAAAACAGCAATTATAGAAAAAGAAAGCCTCGGTGGCATTTGTCTTAATTGGGGATGTATCCCAACAAAGGCTTTGCTGAAAAGTGCCCAGGTTTTAGAAGATATAAAACATTCAAAAGATTTTGGCATTGAAGCCAGTGGCACTCCAAATTTTGAAGCCATCATCAAACGCAGCCGAAGCGTGGCAGATAAAATGAGCCGTGGTGTTCAGTTCCTGATGAAGAAAAACAAGATCGAGGTTCATATGGGTTTTGGAAAACTGAAAGCCAAAGGCCAGATAGAAGTAACGGCTGCTGATGGAGCTAAAAAAGTTGTTGAAGCTAAATATATCATTGTGGCAACCGGCGGTCGCAGTCGTGAATTGCCGTCCCTGAAGCTGGATGGTAAAAAAGTTATTGGTTATCGTGAAGCAATGGCACTACCTAAGCAACCTAAATCAATGATCGTAGTTGGCAGTGGCGCTATCGGTGTTGAATTCGGATATTTTTATAATAGTCTTGGGACAAAAGTTACGATCGTTGAATTTTTACCAAGAGTCGTGCCGGTTGAAGATGAAGAGATTTCAAAAGAGCTGGATAAAAATTTTAAAAAGAACGGTATTACAATAATGACCAGCAGTGAAGTAACATCTGTTGATACTTCAGGCGCAGGTGTAAAAGCAAAAGTGAAAACTCCGGATGGCGAAACAACATTGGAAGCCGATGTATTGCTCAGTGCAGTAGGTGTTTCAGCAAATATCGAAGGAATAGGTTTGGAAGAGCTCGGTATTAAAACTGACAAAGGCAAAATAATGGTTGATAAATTTTATCAAACCAATGTTACCGGGATTTATGCAATTGGAGATTGTGTACCCGGCCAGGCCCTTGCACACGTTGCAAGTAAAGAAGGAATAATCTGCGTTGAGAATATTGGTTTCAATGAAAAAAAATATAATCACAAGCCCGAGCCTATAGATTATAATAATGTACCGGGTTGTACTTATTGCTTTCCTGAAATTGCATCAGTTGGTTATACTGAAAAGCAAGCTAAAGATGCCGGTTATGAAATTAAAGTTGGTAAGTTTCCTTTAAGCGCAAGTGGAAAAGCCTCTGCAGCTGGTCACCTGGAAGGGTTTATTAAAGTGATCTTCGATGCTAAATACGGGGAATGGCTCGGTACTCACATGATCGGTTACAACGTAACTGAAATAATTATACAAACAGTTACCGCAAGAAAATTAGAAACCACCTACCAGGAAGTTTTGAATAGCATTCACCCGCATCCAACGATCAGTGAGAGTGTGAAAGATGCTATTGAAGTGGCGTATGGCGAAGCAATACATTTATAGAATATAGAACCACTATTTAGAAAATGATTTTGAAGGATAATGAGGAAACTTATGATCCTTTTTTATTTTGTACTAACCATAGTTGATTATTCCCTACTTTCCTCATAGTCCTTTTTAATCCAGTTAATCGTGGTTCTAAAAAGGGCTATCTTTCGATAGCCCCGCCTCTCAGTTAGTGTTGGTTGCCGATCTAAAGTTTAATAAATTTAGCATGCAGTTTTTGCCCTTCTTTTTCTGCCCGGATAAAATAAATTCCAGCGGTTAAACGACTTACATCAACGATCTCAATTTTTGAACTAATGATCTTACTTAATACGACTCTTCCGCTTATGTCAAGTATTTCCATCCTCCTTCCTATCCATCGTTCATCATACTCATAATATATTTTGATCGTAGTAGTAGCAGGGTTTGGATAAACTTGTGCATTTAACCATTTAGGATAAAAATCGGGTAACGGGGCAGGTTCCAGGTTTGATATATTTAATCCCTTGGAATAAAGAATAGAATTCCTTGGCCCTCCTATTTCAAATAATATCCTGGCTCTTTTCCTTTGCCCTTTTGTAAACATATTCATGCAAGCATCATCGGTAAAATCCATATAATTCATATACATATCCCCAAAAGGGCCATTGCCACAGGTAACCCTGGTACCAGAGGGGCAGCCCGGTGTATATGTACTCTGCTTTGGCGTATCATCAACTTTATCGTCACCACAATAACCTTCTCCCCAAACATGGTATAGGTTTAACCAATGTCCCACTTCATGCACAATCGTTCTGAAATCGTTTATTGACGGTGTCGTGCCACGACCACCAAAAACATCTTCAATAGACAACACAACACCATCTTTTATATCATCCATACCCGGAAATGTACTATAACCTAAGACGTCTTTCATATTACATATCCAAACGTTCAGATAGCTTTTTGAATCCCAGCCATCATCGCCATAGGATGCGCTGAATTTCATTTTGTCATCAGACATCCAATAATTTATTGGTGTATATTTTCTTACCACGCCGCTTGTTCCAATACCGCGAGGATCCATTGTGGCTAGCTTAAATTCAAATCCCATAGAGGTAGCGTAAGGCTTAAATGACGAGGGAGTATTTGAAGTGTCAGCATTCTTTTTATTAAAATCCCTGTTGAGAGCCGCTATCAAGCGTTCAAGAACTGCTCTTTCTACATTTTGTTCTGGGGTGTGATATAGTATATGAAAAACAACAGGAACAGTAATTATTTCCGGCAATCCAAAAACTCTTTGGGTGCCGCCTGGTGAGTTTGTTGTTTCACGGGTAAATACTTCAACTTGTTCCAGTTTATCTTTTAAAGAAATATTTTCATTCACTTGTTGATGAACATATTCCTCCATATTGCATCTCTTCTGAGAAAATAATTGAAAGTTAGAAATAATAAAAAACGATAGTACCGCAAGGTTCTTAGCCATAAAAATAGAATGAACGATAAAAAATGCGGGATTCCAGGGATACGGAAACAGGAATAACAAATGCGGCATTCAGGAGGATACGAATCTACGAATCTTAGGAAGGAATTACCAGGCGATAAGGCCTGCGCGGAGATTGATAGTTCAAATATAATTGATTAACATTTTAATTTGCAACTTTCTCTTTTAAAATATTTTTCAATCGTACATTTACTAAACTTAATCGATCAACGAGAAATCAACTTCATGAATAGAAAAATCATTCTTTCGCTTATCGTAGTTTCTCTTATTTTTTCCTTTACACTTTTATTCGTGTGTTGTAAGCCAAAGGATCGGGTAACAGTGGTAGATACACCAATTGAAAACCAGACACCACCTCCTCCTGTCCTCGGTCATAAGATCATTCAGGTGTATCCCCATGATACAAGTTTCTATACCCAGGGACTTACTTTTTATAAAGGAGAACTATACGAAGGCACCGGTGATCCGGGTTATCGAGGTCAGTCAAGATTGATGAAAATTGATCTAAAGACAGGCAAGGCTTTGAAAAAAAATTCGTTGTCGGATAAATATTTTGGAGAAGGAATAACAATTTTGAGAGACACAATTTATCAGCTAACATGGCAACAAAATGTAGTATTTGTTTATGCTCTTAAAGACTTTAAGGAAGTAAAAAAATATAAAATAGACACTGAAGGTTGGGGTATTACGAATGATGGACAGAGATTGATCGTAAGTACCGGCAACGGCATACTTTACTATTATGATCCTTCCACATTCAGGTTATTAAGCAAAAGCTCGATCATGGAAGGGAATAATCAAACATTTAATTTAAATGAGCTCGAGTACATAAATGGTTTTGTTTATGCAAACCAATATCAATATCCCTATATCTTAAAAATCGATCCTGCTGCCGGTAGAGTGGTTGCAAAATATGATGTAACGGATATGTGGAAACGTGTACAGGCGATCGACCCCGAAGTAGATGTGCCGAATGGAATTGCTTACGATTCAACAACAAAAAAGATCTTTGTTACTGGGAAATACTGGCCAGAGATGTACGAGATACAGCTTGGACAATAATTATTTTGAAATAATATAGATAACAGAGCTGCATTTCTTCACATCATTTATCGCCTTAAAATTTGAAATCAGTCCTGTCCAAAATGCACTAACCCATTTTGTATCCCCTGTTTTGTATTTGCTGCTAAGCAGGCTCACGTAAAAGCTATCAAACCACATTGGCTTTACAGCAACGATCTTTAAACCGTTTTCTCTCATCAGCAATTGCATTGTGTAGGGTGTGAAGTGATAAAGATGTCTTGGTACATCGTAACCCGCCCAATATTCTTTATACTTTTCAGCATCGTAACTTGTGTAGTTAGGCACCGCTATAAAAAGTTTACCATTATCGCTCAGTAATTTCTTAAATGCCTGAATATATTTTTTTACATCGTGCACATGCTCTAACACATGCCAAAGTGTTATGGCATTATATTTTCCTTCAGTTAAATTAAAAAGCTCACCAGATGGAAAAAGTTTCAGTGAATGTTCTTTGATAGCCACCGCTCTTGCTCCTTCATCAGGCTCAAGCCCGGTTACCTCCCAGCCTGCTTTGTGCATAACAGAGGCAAAATGCCCTGTGCCACTACCTACATCGAGCAGGTTACCATTTCTGAACCCGGTATTTTTTTCAACAAGCTTTTCTTTTTGATTAAGCGAAAAATTTCTGACAAACCGATACATACGATTGATCAACCCTTTTGATGTATCGTTATGTGAAATATAATCTTCAGACTTATAATAGGCGCCGATACTTGCTTCTGATGGCGAGTTTTGGGTAAACCTCACCTGGCAATTCCGGCAATGATAAATTTCAAAATATTCCTGGCTTACAGTATTATCTTTCACCTTAAATACCTCTGAAATCCCTGCAGATCCGCAAACTGGACAAAGTGTATAGTGAATTTGATTGCTCATTAACAAAGCCGGCCTTAGTTTGATTTAATGACTGATTGATTCCCCGCCGAAGAAGTTGAAAATCCTTTCTCAAAAAAATACCAGCCGATAAACATCACCGCCAGCACGGTAAGAATGACAGCGATGAGCCATGAATAATTTTTCTTTGTGGGGCTTTCTGCAAAATATTCTTCCATTTCCACTGAAGTCTTTTCTTTCTCCCCTACTAAAACTGTATGTTCTGCTTTTACACGAATAACTTTTTGAGCAGTTACTGGTTGTTCACTTTGCAATAAGATGTTTTGCATTTCAAGTTTTAGATCGCCGTTATTATCACGACGGATCACCCCGACATTCTCCCAATTCACCTCCCCATTTTCAGAAAGTTTCTTTTTTATGGCAAACGAAAAATCATTTACTGATTTTATGGCATCCCATTCTGTAATATCTAATGAAGAAGAAAGCCAGTCAAAAAGTTTTTTTGA
>DASTZB010000072.1:0-4729 GCA_035764525.1 Chitinophagaceae bacterium
AACAGCTTATTGTAAAAAAGAGTAAGGAGTTTTAACAAATCTTCTCTGTTTGAAATATCTTTTTTCATTTAATCCGGAAACTGCGATTTATCAATGTTAGGAATAATACGCAATGCATTTTTATAGTATACTTTTTTTAAGATAGAATCCGGTAAGCCCATTCCATACATGGCCCAGAAGGCATGATATTTTTTATGATAAGGAAAATACTCATCTTCTGTTTCAAACACTCGGAAGTAGGTTGCATATTCTTCCGGCGCCCAGCTATCTTTACCAAATAAGATCCTGTCCTGATACTTTTCAAAAAACTTTTTAGCTGCTCTCGGTTGTCTTCCTAATTCAGCAATTATTGCACCGCATTCTATATTCATATTTGGTATTTCATCAAGCAACTTACCAAGTGTAGCCAGATCATTCGCATACCAGCCAAAATGTGCATTGATAAATGTTGTTTTTGGATGTTTCTTAAACATGCGATGTTGTTCATCGATCAACGTCTGCCATGGTGCGGGATCAGTATCACTTCTTTTACGACGATCATGTGTAGCCAGCTCAAGCCAGCGTTCATTTTTTTCATCCATCGGGTCCCAAAACGGTTTTGGATCGGCTGTGTGAATAAGAACAGGGATTTTTAATTCACCTGCTTTATCCCAGATTGGATCCAATCGTGGATCATCAATGGGGATCAGTTTCCCGTTTATGTCTTTTGCTGAGAAACCAAGATTTTTAAAAACTTTTAAACCATTAGCTCCGTTCTTTACATCTTGCTCCAATTGTTTAGCTGCTTTTTCGCCCCAACCCTCTTGGCCAACGCCACTAAAATCAACGTTCGCAAAAACAATAAAGCGTTTTGGAGCATGCTCCTTAATGTTTTTTTCTGATTGCACGATGCTGTTTCCGCTTCTTCCGCTGAGGTTTACCATTACCGCCATATTCAACTTGTCCATTTCCTTTGTAAGTGTTGAAAGATCCATAGAAGGCATTGATTCCTGGTGATTATGTACATCGATGAAAGGAAACTTAGCCTTTGTTAATTTATGTTCAGGTACTACCAGTGTCGATGTTGGATTATATTTTTCAAAATCCATCTTTTCCTGCGATTGTGCGCAGGTAATAAAAGAAACAGCAATTGGAAAGAGTACAAAAGATCTTCTCATAAAATTTTATTTAAATACCAAACTAATAAATGATCAAGGCAAACCTTAACCGTTTGTCCAATTAATGAAATTTTTACATATTCATATCGGGGTTTATAAGGTCAGCAGTAAGCGAATCTTGTTTATGCGGAGTCGGGGCTTTCATATTTTCATGATGTATATGTTTTACCTGGCAAAGCGTTTCAATACAATTATCCATTAATTCTTTTGCGGTACGCTGAATGTATTCGCTGCGTTTAAATTGTAAAACATTTTTGTCCATGTCCTCAGCGGTCCAGCCCCGGCTCCAACCCAAAAAGCTAAATGGTGGAAATGTAAAGCCAAGTTCAGTGAAGAACACCATCATTTGCCCTGCCACTTGCTGAATATTGTCCTGCCCGCCTGTGATAATAAATGAAGCTACTTTATTTTTTATTAACACTTTATCTTTTAGTGTCACCTGGTTCTGTACACAATTCAATCGTTCCGCCATTTTAAAATAAAGTGATGATGGATTTCCCCAACGGATCGGTGTCGCCACCAGCACAATATCTGCCCAAAGGATCATGTCACGATACACTTGTGTCATTCCATCTTTTGGTTTCATTTCAGTAATGCTACATGGCCATGTGCAGGCATTTATGTGTTGCGAGTAATAACCTTCGCATGCACGGAAACCAAGTTCACGGAGCTTTAGCATTTTTGTCGCAGCGCCATGATGTTCTTTGGCATAATCCAATGCCATTTCTAAAGCGGCTTCAGATGAACTGTAACGTGGCAGCGCATCATTCATGTTAGTCGTAGAGATGCCTAAAACATTTTTTGATTCCGGTATTGTTTGATATTGCAGTTTTACCAGGTCTTCGATCACTTTCAGATCATGCAGCTCACGATGCGCTTTCACAATTGGTTGTTCACTTATCCATACATCATCACCTTCCACCTTCACTTCGTATACTGCCTGTTGATCTTTATATCCGGGCGGTGCGCTGCCTGTTTTTATATGGTATTCCCAGCCATGCCATGGACAAGTCACATATAATCCATCATATTTATTTTCTACCAGGCCCAATCCTAATGGCCCCGCTTTGTGTAGACATGCATTTGCGAGCGCCGATATTTCATTATTGAAATGAAACAATGCAATTTTATGCGGACCTAACGGAACGATCTTCTGTGAATTATTCGGCAATTCGCTCAACGAGCATACTTTTATGAAAGCCATAAAAAAATTTTTGATCAACTATCAAGTTGACGAAATTTTCCGGGCTGGGGAAATTAATTTTTGGTAAGCCAGCAACAATGCTACTATTTAGCTGTCGTTGTGTCACTCACTTATACTTTCTGTTCGCTATTCATCTTAATCGTGCTCATCAATTGTCAACCTGAGCTTGTCGAAGGGCTATTCGGTTTCTTGTCTTCACTTCTTCAAATCTTTCATCATAATCGCTTCTTATTGTTCCCATCATCCTGTCCCAGAATAAAAAATACAACCCATAGTTGCCTTTAAAGTATTGATGATGCAGGTTATGATTTACAGAAGTGTTGATCCATTTACCAAACCAATTCTTACTAAAGCCTCTTGGATAAATTTCATAACCCGTATGACCATATACATTATAAATGATGGACATTAAAAAGAAGATCGGTAAATGAAGACTATGAATAGGAATTGTAAAAAGGAAGACGGCAGTTATCCCAACTTCAACAATTGCTTCCAACGGATGAAAAGCATAAGCAGCCCACGGTGAAGGATTGGTCGACTGATGATGAACCAGATGAAATATTTTAAAAACTCTTGGATGATGCATTAAGCGATGTGTCCAGTAAAAATAGGCATCGTGCATTATGAACATTAATGGAAAGGCTGCAAAAAAGTAAAACCAGCCATGCTCTTCGATCTTTGTGTAATGCGTTGTGAATGGTTCAATGTTTGGATTCTTAATAAGAAAAAAAGGAATAAAGGCAAACATCAGCATGGTGATAATTGAATAAGAAACTTCGCGGAGATAGTCAGTTATTTTCGGAAATCGCTGCTGTATTTTCTTATTAGAAACCCATTTACGCAACAGCACATATCCCAACAGGAAGGCAATGCCAGCGATATAGAAATATCGCAAACTAATATTCTGAAGAATTTTTAGATAATCATCCCACTTCATCTGTTACTTTATTTTTTCAAGTGTTACCAGTAGTTTTTCATTACTGCAATAGATTGCATTTGGTAGCTTCTCTTTTGTGATTAATACTTTTTCAGGTTTACCACCACAAAATACAATCGGTATATGCTGTCTTTTCTTTGCTTCCCACAGCCATTCAGCATATCGCCTTCCATGTGAAGGCAAACGATCAAGACAAACAACAAGTACATCCGGCAAGTTATCTCTGAAATCTGCTACAGTTTCTGTACTGAAATGATATTCTACTTTATACCCTACTTGTTTCAACGGTTGAATTTTCTCTTTCAATTCAACCTCATTGAAATGAATGAAAAAAATCTTTTTCATAAAACCTTATTTCCACATAATCCTGCAAAATCTTAGGGCTATTAATGTGCGTCCAGCCAGTTCTTTCCCTCACCACATTCAGCGATCACAGGAACTTTATTTGGCAAGGGCATAGCAGCCTGCATGCACTCAACGATCAGCGGTTTTAATTCTTTCACTTCATCTTTTGTAGCATCAAAAACCAATTCATCATGCACCTGTAAGATCATCCTGCTTTTAAATCCTTCTTTCTTCATAGCAGCGTGGACTTTAATCATCGCCAGTTTTATCATATCTGCTGCAGTTCCCTGTATCGGCGAGTTAATTGCATTTCGTTCAGCAAAGCCTCTTACTGTAAAGTTGGAGGAATTAATATCTCTAAGCCAACGCTTACGTCCCATCAATGTTTGTACATAACCATGTTCACGGGCAAAATTGATCGTGTCGTCCATATATTTCTGAATGCCGGGGAATTGTTTTTTATAATTGTCAATTATTTCTTTTGCTTCGCTTCTTGCAATTCCAAGATTATCTGCAAGACCAAATGCCCCTTGTCCGTAAATAATACCAAAGTTTACACTCTTTGCTTTGTAACGCATTTCTTTAGTAACATCTTTTTCCTCTACGTTATAAACCCTCGAAGCAGTTGCAGTATGAATATCCGTTCCATCTTTAAAAGCCTTGCACATATTTTTATCACCGCTGATTGCGGCAACGATCCTTAATTCAATCTGTGAATAGTCAGCTGATAAAAGAACATGTTTACTGTCTCTTGGGACAAAAGCTTTACGAATTTCTTTTCCTCTGTCCGTCCTTACAGGTATGTTTTGCAAATTTGGATTATTGCTCGCAAGGCGGCCTGTAACCGCTACAGCCTGTCCATAAGTTGTATGAACTCTTCCGGTTTTTTTATTTATAAGCAATGGCAATGAATCTACGTAAGTTGATTTTAACTTTGTCATTTCTCTGAAAACAAGAATATCATCAGCAATCTTATTTTCTTTTGCTGCGAGCTTCAGTAATACATCTTCACCTGTTTGATATTGTCCTGTTTTTGTTTTTTTGGCAGAAGGGTCAAGCTTGAGTTTATCAAATAGCACTTCTCCT
>DASTZB010000073.1:0-11246 GCA_035764525.1 Chitinophagaceae bacterium
CCAACCATTTGTTTTCCGTTTACCCAGATCTCGCTGTAATCATCAACCACAATTTCAAAGACTGCAGTTGTTCCGTTTGTATTTAATTTTCCGATGACTTCAGGGATTGTCAATTCCACTTTGTACCAAACAAAAGAGAACAAACCAGTCCCCTTTCTTTCCTCAAGTTTTCCAGGATCTATTTCCATAAATCCTTTTTCAAAATCATCCGCACCTATTTGTGGATACAAGGTATGTGTGGTAATTGCAGCCCCGGTAGGATATAAATGCAATGCATCACCACCTCCGGCTTGAGGCCAGGTCAAACGAAAAGCCTTCTCCTGAACATGTCCTGCTTGTACAAACCATTTTGCATTCACTAGTACTGAACCTTCTTTTGTTTTCAGATCAGCAATAGCCTGTGGTTTATTAACAGCAAGCTGTCTTGTTTCCTGAGCCGTTGTGGCAATCGCGATCACAATTGCAGCAATGATCAGCACATATATTTTTATCACATTATAGATCCTGCTCATAATTATGGTTTTCGTTTTTCGAAATGATTTTTGTAAAAAGCCCCGAGATCAAACCAATGATCATTCCCATAGATGCTGCTGCGGCAATATTATCAATGGCAACGCCGACGATGATACCGATCACGATCCCAAGAGATAGCAGTAATCCCAAACGATCTTTCATAGTTGATCAATTTTTGCTTTACTGCCTGCAATAGCGATCTCTTCGTCCTGTTGTGCACTTGAAGCACCACTTACACCAATTGCCCCGATCACTTGTCCGCTATACATAATGGGAATACCACCTTGCAAAAAAGTATGCCCAACAGTGATCAATGCCTGGCGGCCACCGTTAATTGAATTTTCCAGTTTAGAAGACGGAGCTTTGAACAATGCAGCAGTGTTCGCTTTCTTAATTGATACTTCAGACGACGCTGCAAAGGTTCCATCCAATCTTTCGAGATAAACAAGATTGCCGCCGTTATCAACAACAGCAATAGAACCTCCGGGAGCATTATGTTCTTTCGCATAGATCACTGCTTCTGCTACAATCTTTTTTGCAGCCTCGAGTGTTATATTTTTTTGATCAATCACTTGTGCATTTAACGATGCACCGATGATCATGGCAGCTACGCTAAGTGCCGCGGCTATTTTACTTGATTTCATTTCCTTTTTGTTTTTTGTTTATCAACTTTTGTATTACTTATCATCGTCCCTTGTGTCACTCACTTGTACTTCTGCAATTCTATTCAGCTTTTGTTCTCACAGATTACACGGATTTACGCAGGTTAATTTTCTGTGAGCATCTGTGAAATCTGTGAGATTATTTTTTACCACTCACTTATTTTCCCGCATCCACTGGTTTTGCAGCTTTATCATACTTAATTTTTTTACCTGCATGTCTTTTGATTTGCTCAGGCCAATTGTTATTTGCTTTCGACACATTGCCCGCAACATCTTTATGAAACTGTGTATATGCATCTTCCGAATGCTGAAGAATCAATTTACCATCAACAATGTCAAAAATTGCGGGATCAATAGGGCGAAGCTTGTTCAACGACATCGCATAGCCACAAAACGCACCATACTGCGGAGCAAACATTTCCGGGTGATCTTTGAACATGCTTGCATTTTGTTCAGAAGAGAACCAGTAGGTAGCGCCATTATATCTTGCAAAGTGTTTTGGATCACCTTTCACCGCTTTCATTTCAGTGAAATAGGAAACCGCATCATAACCTTGCAGTGTTACTCCATCCGCGTCACTATTATTAAGAAACCCTTTTTCTTCATCAGTGGTGATCTGTTTGCCATTCTTTGCGGAAACTCCCGGCCAATACTTATCAGCCTTCACAATATTACCAGCAACATCTTTATTCCATCCATTTACTGCCCGCTGATTATGCTGGATAAATAATCTTCCATCTACTATCGAAAATGTATTTACATCAATTGGTGCAATACGACCCAATGAAACAGCATAAGCACACCAGGCACCAAATTGAGGTTTGTATTTATTCGGATCTGCTTTAAAAAGATCGAGGTGATCCTGCGATGCGAAATAATAGGTAGCATCCTCATACTTGTATTGAAATTTTGCATCCCCTTTTACAGGCTTATTAACTGTAAAAAAAGCAACAGCATCATACCCATCAAGGATAACGCCGTTGGCATCTACATTATTAAAATGTTTTTGTGCATTTGTTGTCATGCTTAGGATCAAAGAAGCGGCCAACAGTAATGCGAGACGAATAAATAATCCTGTCATAGTATTAGCAGCAGCTTTTGTATAAACCGCTTTCGTTCTTAATTCTCTTTGAGATAAAAAATAATTTTTCATTGTTTAAAATTTACAACACAAAGAAACTTCAATACAAAGCCTTTCCCTGTCTGTCGTTTTACAAATAAGATTCATTGAAAAGAAAACAGCCCGTCATTTGTCGGGCTGTTTACAGATTGAGGTCGAATGATCGATGGGAATTTTGATAGAAGTTATTTTGAAGCCGTTGGGGCTGATGCAGGTTTATCGAATTCAACTTTTTTACCAACACGGGTTGATTCAAGACCAGGCCAGTTTTTATCCGCTTTCACGACACTTGCTTTCAGATCTTTATTAAAAAGATCATAAGCTTCCTGTGTGTGCTGCAGGATCAATCTTCCATTTTCAATTTGATAAATTGTTGGATCGACTGGGCGGAGTTTACCTATGCTAACCGCATAACCGCAAAAAGCACCGTATTGTGGTAAATATTTTTCGGGATCACTTTTAAAAACATTTGCATGTTCTGCAGATGCAAACCAATAGGTAGCACCATGGTATTTGAACTTAAATTGCTCATTTCCTTTCGTGGGCATATTATCAGTGAAATAAGCCACGGGGTCATAACCTTCGATGATCACACCTTTATCATTCAGGTTTACCAGATAGCCATCAGTAGCATTGAATGTTGGTTCTTTTATAAAGAAATACCACACAGCAACAGCAAGAACAATTATTCCTGTTGCAATAAAGAAAATTTTTTTCATAATTATTTTTTGACAAAATAACAATCAATGAAACGAAGATGCTGTCTGAAGCTTTACAATTTTATGTATTAATCATTGATGAAAAAGAATTAGCATTTTCTCAATCGATAATTCTTTCCGTTTGTCACGAGTAGTACAATTCCATTTTTGCAGGTCCAATTATCTTTGCTTTATTTAAAAAATGAAAGCATTAACATTTACAAGGTTCGGTAATTCTGATGTGCTTGAATATTCAGACATGAAGGATCCGCTATTGAAGCCTGGTGAAATTCTTGTTGAAATGAAAGCCATAGGACTTAACTATGCAGATATTATGAGGAGAAGCGGCATTTATTCTCTCGAGGGAAATGCTCCCTACATAAATGGATACGAAGGTGCAGGCGTTGTGGTGGATAGTAATCACAACAAGGAATTCAAAAATGGCGACAGGGTCGGTTTTGCAGATGTACCTTTTGCAAACGCAGAATTGGTGGCTGTTCCGGTTACTCATACCATCCCACTGCCTGACAAAATAAGTTTTGAAACTGCTGCATCTGTTTTGTTGCAGGGTTTATCAGCACATTTTCTTGCAACTGATTGTCATAAAACTCAGGGTGACGAAACGGTGGTAATTCATGCAGCAGCAGGCGGTGTAGGTCAGTTACTCATACAGATCTGTAAAATATATGGAGCAAAAGTTATTGCATTGGTATCTTCCGAGAATAAAAAGCAAATCACTTCTACGCTCGGCGCTGACGCTGTGTTTTTATACAATGAGGATTGGAAGGAAAAGATCCTGGCATTGAAACCATCAGGTGTTGATGTTGTGTTTGACAGCATAGGCTCCACTATACAACAAAGCTTAGAGGTAACAAAGGTGCGGGGCCAGATTGTTTTTTTTGGAATGGCCGGCGGGGAATTTAATCTTGGCAACCCTCTTTATATTATTGGCACTTCTAAAACAATTACCGGTGGAGATCTATGGGATTACCTCACATCAAAGGAAGAAAGACGAAAAAGAGCGGGACAACTATTCCAATGGATAATTGATAGAAAAATAAAAACTTCTCCCCCTTCAAAATTTAAACTTGCTGATGGAAAGCAGGCACATGATTTTATGGAAAGTAGAAAAAGCACTGGCAAAATTCTCCTTATACCCGGTTGAAAATTGCGGAAATAAAGTAATCCAAACCGCGATGTTATCAATCCCTGAAATTAGAAATCAAATTTGAAAAAGGTCGGAAATAGGTCGGAGATGATTTAATTTATAAGGAATCGTCTTTCTTTTCAATTCTCATATAAACACCTACAGTGAAGGGTTGTATAGGCAATAGAAAAACTTAGAGGGAAATAGACAGTACTTTATTTCGACCTTATTGGTCAACAGAAACTGCAAGTGATGAACTTTAGTCCCGCCAATGGTGGGACTTTTTTATAGAATATTTCTTCTTTCTTTTTATCTTTCATCAATAAAACCATAAACTATGAAATTGTTAACTGCAGTCTTCATCTTTTTAACTGGAGATCTTTTTTCCCAGGATTGTTCCAATTATTATTTCCTGCAAAATAATAAGACGATCGAAATGACGATTACGAATAATAAAGGAAAAGAGTCTGGGAAAATGACCTATTTTGTTTCAGATAGCAAAAAAAATGGCAGCTCAATAACTGCAACAATCAATTCGGAGTTTGTGGATGCAAACGGAAAATCAATTTCAAAAGCAACCAACAATGTGAAATGTGAAAACGGGGTGATGCAAATGGATATGAAAACTTTTATTCCTCCTGTCCAAATGGAACAAATGAAGACAGGTGCTGCCACGGCAACTGATGTTTATCTGGAATATCCTGCTAATATGAACGTCGGAGATCAATTGAAAGACGGGCAATTTAATATGGATTATGAATCAACCAGTGGTTTGAAATCTTCGATTGAAATAGGTATAACTGAAAGAAAAGTGGAAGGAAAAGAAACCATAACTACGTCAGCCGGAACATGGGAATGCTATAGAATTTCTGCAAAAAATCGAATTGTATCAAAGATCGAAGGTATCGGAATTCCTATAAAAATGGATGTTATCGAATGGTTTGCTCCGGGAGTTGGTATTGTAAAAACGGAATCAAAAACAGGTAAAACAGAAATTACGTCGATAAAATAATAAACCCCAAGTTAACCCGGCATATTACTCATATTACTGATGCAGGTCCTGAGGCTATCCTCCCACTTTTTCAGTTTAATGCCAAAAGTTTTTTGAATTTTAGTTTTATCTAATACGGAATAGGCCGGCCGTTTTGCAGGTGTTGGATATGCTGATGTAGAGATTGGTTTTATTTCACAGGGGCTTTTGGTAATTTCTTTTATTGCCTTCGCAAAATCATACCAGGAAATAATTCCTTCATTACTGAAATTATAGATTCCCGGTTCCCAATTGTAAATCTGCAAATGGCAAAATCCAATAATATTAAAAATTGTTTCTGCCAGGTCTGCAGCATTTGTTGGAGAACCCAACTGGTCTTTGATCACTTTTATTTCGTCTTTTTCCTTCATCAATTGCATCATTGTCTTTACAAAATTTTTTCCTAAAGACGAATAAACCCATGATGTGCGAATGATAATGCTATCACCATTTAATTGCATGGCTTGCTTCTCCCCTTCCAGTTTTGAAGCGCCATAAACATTTATTGGATCCGGGGGAAAATTTTCCGTGTAAGGATGAGCTGTTTCGCCATTGAAGACATAATCTGTTGAAATATGAATGAGCTTAGTGCTATGCTCCTTACAAATGGCAGCAAGCACGCCAACAGCTTCGCCGTTTATTAGAAAAGCCAGGTCTTTTTCGGATTCAGCTTTATCAACAGCAGTGTAACCAGCGCAATTAATGCAATATGCAGGCTTTACTGTATTGAAATAATTTCTTACCAATTCAAACTGGTGAATTGGCAGTTCTTCTTTTGAAAGAAAAACGAAATCCAATCCGGTATGCAAAGAAGAAAATTCCCGGAGCTCTTTACCTAATTGCCCATTACCACCTGTTACCAGTATCTTGGACTTTATTTTCATTCGGTATAAATAAAATTGTTCATGCACTCAGCAAATAAAGATAGTCCTTTATCTTTTTCAGATATGATTTCTTTACCCGCAGGAATTTTCCAGTCAATATCCAAAGAAGGGTCGTTGTACAAAATGCCCGCTTCACTTTCTTTATTGTAATAGGAGTCGCATTTATAAAGAACTTCTGCCTGCTCACTTAACACAGAAAAGCCATGGGCAAATCCGGCTGGAATAAATAATTGTTTCTTATTTTCAGCAGAAAGTTCAATGGAAAAACTTTTTCCGAAAGTTGGCGAACCTTCGCGAATATCAACTGCAACATCCAATATAGTTCCGGTCAAAACCCTGATCAGTTTTACTTGAGCATTTGGGTTCAGTTGATAATGAAGACCGCGGACCACTCCATAATTTGATGATGATTGATTATCCTGCACGAATTTTATATCAATTCCTTCAGCCTGGAAAATTTTAAGATTAAATGATTCAAAAAAATACCCTCGACTGTCTTCAAATACTTTTGGTTCGAATACAATCAGACCGGGTATTGGTGTTGGTGTAAATGGCATATTATAAACTCCAGTAAGTTCTGCTTTTAATTTTATTACGAAACAATCCTTTCAGATCATAAATTACAGCATGTGGCTTGGTGATCGATAAAAGATACTCTTCATCCATTTTTTTAAATTGCTCGTGAGACACGGCGAGAATGACAGCATCATAATCTGTTCCATTGATCTCTGTTAATCCAAAACCATATTCATGCATCACTTCATCAGAAGAAGCATGGGGATCATGAACATCTACATTTACAGAAAAAGACTGAAGCTCTTTTACAACGTCTGCCACTTTTGAATTCCTGATATCACTAACATTTTCCTTAAATGTTGCCCCTAACACCAATACTCTTGCAGACTGTACATTGCTTACATTCTTTGTTATATGTCTTACTACTTTTCTTGCAACATATAAAGACATGCCGTCATTAATATAACGACCTGCTAAAATAACTTTTGAATCAAAACCAAGCTCACTTGCCTTATAAGTAAGATAATACGGATCTACACCAATACAATGACCACCGACAAGTCCCGGATAAAATCTTAAAAAGTTCCATTTAGTACCAGCTGCCTCCAGCACTTCATAAGTATTAATATTCATCTTATCAAAAATGATTGAAAGCTCATTCATCAACGCAATATTCAGGTCCCGCTGCGTATTCTCAATGATCTTCGCTGCTTCAGCCACTTTTATACAAGAGGCGCGATGTACGCCTGCGACAACAACCAGTTCATAAGTTTTTGCGATTTCTTCCAAAGATTCTTCATCACATCCCGAAACAACTTTAATTACTTTAGAAAGAGTATGTGTTTTATCACCGGGATTTATTCTTTCCGGAGAATAGCCAAGTTTAAAGTCCTTCAGGTTTTTTAATCCTGATAATTGTTCAATGATCGGTAAGCAATCTTCCTCGGTACATCCTGGATAAACGGTTGACTCAAAAACAACATAATCCCCCTTTTTTAAAACTTTGCCGATCGTTTCAGATGCCTTTTTCACTGGTGTCAGATCAGGCACATTATGCTGATCGACCGGTGTAGGCACTGCAACAATAAAAAAATTTGCTTTTCTCAATTCTTCGAGCTTCGAGGTAAAATGAATATCACATCCTTCAAAATCTTCTTTTACTAATTCATTGCTCGGGTCGATACACTTCCTCATCATCTCCACCCTTGCTTCATTTATATCAAAACCGATCACAGATATTTTTTTGGCAAACTCCAATGCTATGGGAAGTCCCACATAGCCTAATCCGATCACTGCTAGCTTTGCTTTCTTATCAATTAATTCCTGGTACATCGTTTAAAGATTAATAGTTTTCATAATTAAAAATTAACTCATCGGTTACTTACAAACTCTTTAGGCTGTTTATTTAATTCTTCCGGTGCAAGAGATTTAAAATATTCATAAGTAATTTTTAAACCCACTTTTCTTGAAACTTTTGGCTCCCATTCCAATAATTTTTTTGCTCTTTCAATATCAGGTTGTCTTTGTTTTGGATCATCAACAGGCAATGGCTTGTAGATAATTTTTACCTTATTTCCTGTTAACGCTAATATTTCTTCTGCAAAATCTTTCAAAGAGATTTCATCAGGATTGCCAATATTTACCGGCATATAATAATCACTCATTAGCAAACGATAGATACCTTCAACAAGATCATTCACAAAACAAAAACTTCTTGTTTGTGATCCATCACCAAACACCGTAAGGTTTTCGCCACGCAATGCTTGTCCAATAAAAGCAGGCAGTGCTCTTCCATCATTCAATCTCATTCTTGGACCATACGTATTAAATATGCGAACGATCCTTGTATCTACTCCATGGAAACTATGATACGCCATTGTGATGGCTTCCATGTATCGCTTTGCTTCATCATACACCCCTCTTGGACCAACAGGATTTACATTTCCCCAGTAGTCTTCATTTTGCGGATGCACTAAAGGATCACCATATACCTCGCTTGTTGAGGCAACTAACATCCTTGCCTTTTTTGCTTTTGCTAGACCAAGACAATTATGTGTACCTAATGCCCCAACTTTTAACGTTTGTATTGGAATTTTCAGGTAATCTATCGGGCTGGCCGGCGATGCAAAGTGAAGTATATAGTCAAGTTTGCCAGGTATTTCAATACGCTTTGTAACATCATGCTCAATAAATTCAAAATTTTTATTTGAAAAATGATGGCTGATATTTTTTATATCCCCGGTAATCAAATTATCCATCGCAATAATATGATGCTCTTCTTTGACAAAGCGATCGCAAAGATGTGAACCTAAAAAACCTGCCGCGCCAGTAATTAATGTCGTCTTTTTCTCCATAAACATTGGTTAAGGAACAATTGTTTTTCTCCCGATGCTTTCATAATAAAATCCCAGGTCTTTCATTTGTGAAAGATCAAAAACATTTCTTCCATCGAAGATTACTTTGCTCTTCATTCTCTCGGTCATTTTATCAAAATCAGGCGTTCTGAATTCACTCCACTCTGTTGCAATGATCAATGCATCACAATTGTTTAGCGCATCGTATTGGTTCTCGGTAAAAGAGATCTTGTCGCCTACAACGTCTCTCACGTTCTTCATCGCCTCCGGATCAAATGCAACAACGGATGCACCCGCTTTTAATAGTTCTTCAATAAGATAAAGAGCTGGCGCCTCCCGGATATCATCTGTATTTGGTTTAAAAGCCAGTCCCCAAAGAGCAATTTTCTTACCGGTCACATTATTATTAAAATATTTTTTTATGCGGGGAATTAAATAAACTTTCTGTTTTTCATTCACCTCCATCACTGCATCAAGAATTCTAAAATCATATTTAATATCCGATGCTGATCGTACCAATGCCTGTACATCCTTTGGGAAACAGGAACCACCATAGCCAATGCCCGGAAACAAGAATCGTTTGCCAATCCTGTCATCACTTCCAATTCCACGACGAACCATATCAACATCCGCTCCCAGCAATTCACATAATCTTGCTATTTCATTCATAAATGAAATTTTTGTTGCAAGAAATGAATTAGCTGCATATTTGGTAAGCTCTGCAGATTTTTCATCCATAAAAATTACGGGATTGCCCTGACGAACAAACGGTGCATAAAGATCTCCCATTAATTTTCTTGCTCTTTCCGACTCTGTTCCGATCACCACTCTATCGGGTTTCATAAAATCTTCTACAGCTACTCCCTCACGCAAAAATTCAGGATTGCTTACAACATCAAACTCGCATTCACAATTTTTAGCGATCACATCACGAACTTTTTCTGCCGTGCCAACCGGCACCGTACTTTTATCCACGATCACTTTATAATCTTTCAAAATTTTTCCAAGCTCTTCGGCGACTCCTAAAATATATTTCAGATCAGCTGAGCCGTTTTCCCCGGGTGGTGTTGGCAACGCTAGAAAAATAACTTTTGCATCAGCAATCCCTTCTTCAAGGTTAGTAGTAAATTTCAACCTTTCCTCCCGCTGATTTCTTAAGAATAATTTTTCGAGTCCGGGCTCATAGATAGTGATCTGCCCGCCAGACAATTTTTCAACTTTGTTCTTATCAATGTCAATACAGGTTACTGTATTCCCGGTTTCGGCAAAACATGTACCTGTGACCAATCCAACATATCCTGTTCCAACGACTGCTATTTTCATAAGTCTTTTATCTGTTTATGTATTCCAAAACCTTTGATGTAATAAAATTCAATTGCTCATTATCCATTTCTGTATGAATGGGTAATGAAATCACCCTTTCAGTAAGCCAATCAGTGACCGGCAACAAAACTTTTGCAGTTTCATAATGAGCAAACATTTGTTGCTGATGTCCCGGTACCGGGTAATAGATCATTGATGGAATGTTATGTTCCGCAAGAAAAGAATTTAATCCATCACGATTTACATCGTTCAACACTAATGTATATTGATGAAACACATGACTGCAATAAGATGCCCTGTAAGGTATAGTGATCTTTGGATTATTTGCAAAAGCTTCATCATAAAAATCAGCTACAGCCTGTCTTGCTTTTATGTATTCATCAAGATGTTTTAGTTTGATATTAAGCACAGCAGCCTGGATGGTATCAAGTCTGCTATTGCAGCCCACGATCTCATAATAATACCTTTTTCGCTGACCATGATTGGCAACCATTTTCATTTTATCTGCCAATGCATTGTCATTCGTGAAAATAGCTCCCGCATCACCATAAGCGCCAAGGTTTTTCGAAGGAAAAAAAGAAGTGGTACCCACATGACCGATAGTTCCTGTTTTCTTTTTTCCATCCTTAGAAAAATAATCCCCGCCGATCGCCTGGGCATTATCTTCAATAACAACAAGGTTATGTTTTTTTGCAATTGCCATGATCTCATCCAATGGTGCTGAATGCCCATAAAGATGCACCGGCACTATTGCTTTTGTTTTAGATGTGATCGCTTTCTCCAGGGCCACCGGATCCATACAAAATGATTTGGGATCGACTTCTACAAAAACCGGAGTTAATCTGAGTAATGCGATGACCTCAGTAGTCGCAATAAATGTAAACGAAGGGGTGATCACTTCGTCGCCGGGTTGCAAATCCAGCGCCATCATCGCAATTTGAAGCGCATCGGTTCCATTGGCGCATGGAATAACATGTTTGACGCCAAGATACGCAGAAA
>DASTZB010000074.1:0-2442 GCA_035764525.1 Chitinophagaceae bacterium
TCGCAACCCCGATATTTGCCGTACAAATTTTATTAATAGATATGATTGGCGAAATGTTCCCGCTTATTATGCTCACCTATGACCCACCTGAAAAAAGAATGATGGAAATGCCGCCACGGAATTCAAAAGATAAAATACTTACCAAAGAAACGATGGTGGGAATCCTGTTTAACGGTACCGTAATGGGACTTGCCGCATATGTCGCTTTCCTTGCAGAATATTTTCACAATCACCATTTGGCCAATCATTATGAAAAAGCAATGACCGTCACTTTTGTTTCTATTGTGTTTTGCCAATATGCCAATCTTTTATCACGCCGTACGTACGGACCAGCCTTGGGTAAATACTTGTTTTCAAACAAAAGTCTTTTGTTTGCATTTGCCTTATCTATTTCTCTGATGCTGTTGCTTATTTATGTACCCGTTTTTAATCTTTACTTTCATACCTCATCGTTAATGCCGGTTGATTGGTTATTTCCATTAACTGCAGGAGCCCTTTGTCTTTTTATTTATGAATACCGTAAAAAAAAAAATGAATAAAAGAATGAATTATGGAACATTATTTTCATTATAAAGAACTGGTAGTAATGTTAAACGAAAATTAATTGTATATTCTAACCTAAAATGATATAACACAAAGGCAAAATTGTATAACAGATTCTTATATCATCTAATTGATATTTGTATAAGAGGCCCTGGCAAAAGTTTTAAGAGAACCAAATGGCATTGTTTTCGCTTTTTTATAATAATGAAATGGATTAAAACCATATTGAAGTTTATACAATCATTATTTGTGAAGAAAAACTGTTGCAAATGAAAAAAATTTCCCTGGTAATTATATTTGGCACTATTAGTAGCTATGTTTTTTCTCAGCATGAACACCACCAGATGCCTGATACTATCCCCAAAAAACAGGCAACGCAAAAGAAGCAGCCAATGCCAAAGAAAAAGGTGTCACCACCAAAGAAAGATACGATGACAATGAATCCGCCGATGGATAAAATGGATCATTCTATGCATTCTATGTCTACAATGCCTTCCCATGCTTATTCAAGAAATCTTCCAATGAGCCGTAATGGTTCAGGTACAGGATGGAATCCCGATGCAAGCCCGATGTATATGTGGATGAAGTCAACAGAAAAAACAGATTGGATGTTTCATGGGAGTTTGTTTCTTCGTTACACTAACCAGGATATTTTTTCAGCAGGTAGCAGGGGAGATGATGAATTTAGTGCTCCCAATTGGTTCATGGCAATGATGAACAGAAAGATCGGTGAGAAAGTATTGTTGAATACAACAGCAATGATCAGTCTTGACAGGTTAACTGAAGGGGGAAATGGCTATCCGCTATTATTTCAGTCAGGCGAAACTTTTGAAGGTAAAAAACTTGTGGATCGACAGCATCCTCATGATCTGTTCTCTGCTTTAAGTATTGCCTACACCCAAATGCTGAGTAAAGATGTTGATGTGTTTGCTTATATGGGCTATCCCGGAGAGCCGGCATTAGGACCAACAGCATTCATGCATCGTGTTTCAGCAATGAATAATCCTGATGCACCTTTAGGTCATCATTGGCAGGATGCAACTCATATTACTTTTGGAGTAGGGACATTAGGCTTGAGATATAAAACCCTCAAAGCAGAAGGCTCGATATTTACGGGACGTGAACCAGATGAGAACCGATATAATTTTGATAAAGCAAGATTTGATAGTTACTCTTATCGTTTATCATTTAATCCGACTGAAAATTGGGCATTACAATTTTCACAAGGGTTTATAAAAAGTCCGGAAGCATTGGAACCAGATGAAGATGTAACAAGAACAACAGCATCTGCATTATATGCAAAGAAGATGGGTAATGATAAACATTTTTCAGGGGCTGCTATTTGGGGTTTAAATGATAAAGGAGCTGATCACAAGGAGAATTCATTCTCACTGGAAGGAAATTATCAATGCGGCAAAAATGCTTTCTATGGTCGATATGAGTATATACAAAAATCAAAAGAAGAATTGGATCTTGATAATGGATACCCCGAAACCAATTTCCACATACATGCTTTGACAACAGGATATAACAGGCAATTAGTAAATTTGAGCAATATAGATTTAGTAGCGGGAACACAATTCACTTTATATGGAGTCGATAAAGTATTGCAACCTTTGTATGGAAAAACACCTGTTGGTTTTGAATTGTATCTTCAATTAAGGCCATCACTTCATAAGCATTGATCTTATGGATCACAGTCATCATCATCACACCACCGCTTTGGCATCACGGAAAGAAGAACAACCTTCCGTTCATCGTACGCATCATGACAAGAATCCTCCAATGGGACATGAAGGCCATGATCATCATGCAATGATGATCGATGATTTTAAAAAACGATTTTGGCTCTCACTAATTCTTACTGTGCCCATTTTATTGTTGTCAGAAATGATACAA
>DASTZB010000075.1:0-14038 GCA_035764525.1 Chitinophagaceae bacterium
CTACAGGCTGCAGCATGAACCTAATACAGACGAATATCGACGGATCGTCAAACAAAAACTTTTGGGCAATGTAAAAAAGCTGGAATGTGCTGCAGGATACCGGGAAAATCGTACCGACCACTGGAAGCAAAAAAAGGAAATGGGTGGAGGTGTATCATATGACATGGGGGTTTATTCAGTGCAGGGTGCAAGATTGGGAACAGCCATGGAACCAATTTCAATTGTATCAGCACAAGCATCCACGACAAGACCCGAGATCTACAAAAATGGGTTAGACGAAACAATGATCGCTACACTTGAATTTCCTGGGGGAGTGATAGCTAATATCAAAACGACTTTTGGTGAGAATGTAAACTTTATGAATATCACTTGTGAAAAGGGTGAAATTAAAATGGAGCCTTTCCAGGTTTATTCTGGGTTAAAGGGCAGCAGTCCGCTTGGTGAAATAAACACGGCCTATAATACACCATGGCAACAAGCCAAACAAATGGATGATGATGCGTTATCGATCATGAATGGTAAACCAATGCTTGTACCCGGCGAAGAAGGATTAAGAGACATCCGCATTGTTGAAGCCATTTATAGATCAGCAGCCACCAAACAGATGGTGAAGCTGGTTTAAAATATTTTGAGTAGTTGAATTGCGATGATCGTTAAAAGAACCAGATCAACGACAAAAAAAGGGGGCTGACCTTTCAGTTCATTTTAAAACCCTTTCAAATTTTTACTCTGCCACTCCTTATATCTTTCTGCAATAAAATGAAGCCCTTTGTCGCGATACTCCGGGGTGCCAACAGTGAAATGATCGCCCGGGAAATATTCAAACTTCATGTCGGCATTCAATGTTTTCATTTCTTTTTCCAGCATATGAACGGCACCATTCAATAAAAAGTTATCCTGTTCTCCTACCGTAACGCGGATCTTTCCATCCAGGTCTTTTTTTAATTTATCCCAATTAGTGCGGAGATAAAGAGACAGGTCATAATTTTTCCAATGCTCAAAAACTTTTTGATCCATAACACCGGTAAATGGATCACAAATGCGTTCAGGATTTCCATCGGTACCACGGGGACTGAATACAGCATCGAATGAGTGCATCTGCTCGCCACGATAGATCACACGTTCTGCCTGGTAAGCTTGTTTATTGCTTGCCCATGGAAAGAATCCTGCTACTGTGGCCACCATGCGAAGCTTACCTTCTTTATCATAGATCATGTTTTCATTTTCATACAAATTCACTTTTTGATAATCCCTGAAATCGACAGGATCTGGTGAACTTGACCAGCAAGCTGCAAACGTGGTTGGGTAATGCGATTGCAAATACAACACGGTCCAACCGCCACTACTATGCCCTCTTAAGAATCTTGCACCATTACAACGAAATTTTTTTTCTAATTGTGGAATGAATTCTTTTATAAGTGCATCGCCCCAGGGACCATTATTATCGCTGTTTGCATATACTGAGTGACCCAACGAACAATTACCATCTAAATAAACGGTGATGCATGGAAAAGAATCAATGGCCCTGCTACGTGTCACTGAATCTCCTGAATAAAAATGATAATTTCCACCATAACCTGATACAACGAACATCACAGGAAAACTTCGCTGAGATTCTTTATAATATTCTGCTGGCAGGATCACCGCTGCATCCACCGTCATAGTTTTATGATGAAACGAACTAAGTAATGAGGAAGGAGCTTTTAACTCTTTTATGAATTGTGTTTCTTTAAAACCAGGATCAGTCACTACTTCACCAGCAACAAGATCATACGCTTTGGAAAAATCTTTTGTCAGCAATACTTTTTCTGATTTTGAAAACATATTGCCCGGGCTTTCTGCAATTGCACGGCCGCCAAGATCCCTGTCCCATACAGCCTGCACATAATATTCGCCTCTTTCGATCTCTGATAATTTTACAGGAAAAGAACTTGCTTTATCATCTACAATCACGGCGGCACCCGGTTTTATATTTGCCACATAAATGGACATGCAAGGAAAGAATTCGATGCCCACACTTCCTGATCTTGGTTCAGGATTATCCTTGCTTAAGTATAAAAAGACTTTGCCGGTAAAGGGTCCTTTAAAAGCTTGTTCCGTGTAGGTTATTTTAAACTGCTGTGCCTGTACACGCAGCAGCATGCTTACAAACAGGAATAGAATTGTTATTTGCTTAAACATGATGGGGAATTGAGGAGCATGAATTTAATAAATAATCTTCATTGAACTCTTCATCAACAGATCAACCGCTGTTCCATGTAAACTTAAGATCCTTTCAGCAAAATCATTTGCCCGACATGATTGGCCATATGACTGGTACGATTGATCAACACATTTAGTTTATTACGGTGTGGTTCTTTTGCAAAGTCTTCGATTGATACGGACATATGCCTGCTGAGCCAGCCGTTTACATCTGTTGTTTGAAAATGGCTATTGAGTTTTGCATTCACCGCTTCTAAACGACGTTTTAATTCAACTATAGAGGGAACGCTTAGTCCTGACTTATCGGGGTTTTTGAGAAATACTTCTTCCATTTCAGGAAATAAACGATCGCCAAAATCCAATAGAGGCAGGAGGCTATCACTCACTGCAATCAGATGACCCAGCAAATACACCCCGGTATTTCGGCCCGGTGCTATTTCGTTGGTCAACTGTTCGTCAGTTAATGAACTAATAAGTTTATTAAGATAATTATTTTGTGCTTCCCATGCCATCAATGCCATTTTTACTAACAAGTCTGATTGTGTTGTTGTGGTTTTCATTATGATTATTATTAAGCCATATGGTTTGCTTTCAAAAGAACAGTTTAAGATTATTTCAAGCGCATGGTAAGATCGAGATCATTTTTTTTCGCAGTTTCCCTTGCCAATTCATACCCTGCATCCGCATGTCTTATCACTCCCATTCCCGGATCGTTTCTTAAAACTCTTTTCAACCTTGCTTCAGCATCATCTGTTCCATCGGCAACGATGACCATACCTGCATGAATACTATAACCCATACCTACTCCCCCGCCATGATGTAAAGAAACCCAACTTGCACCACCTGCAGTATTTACCAATGCATTTAATATCGGCCAGTCGGCAACTGCATCACTTCCATCTAACATACTTTCCGTTTCTCTATTGGGAGATGCAACACTTCCTGTATCCAAATGATCACGGCCAATCACGATCGGTGCACTAATCGTCCCACTCTTTACTAATTCGTTAAATGCTAGTCCAGCTTGTTCACGTTCTCCTTGCCCCAACCAACAGATACGTGCCGGTAAACCCTGGAAGGCAATCCGGGTTTTGGCAAGCCGCAACCAGCGTTGCAATCCTTCATTCTTTGGAAACATATTTGCAATAAGTTTATCTGTGATCATGATATCATTTGGATCACCACTTAACGCTGCCCAACGAAAAGGACCTTTGCCTTCGCAAAACAAAGGACGGATATATGCAGGAACAAAACCAGGATAATCAAAGGCGTTTTCTAAACCGGCTTCTTTCGCTCTTGCCCGAAGATTATTTCCATAGTCAAAAGTGATCGCACCTCTCGCCTGCAATTCGATCATTAATTCTACATGTCGCTTCATACTTGCATAAGCAAGGTCCAAATATTTATCGGGATCTTCTTCCCGCATAATGGTTGCCTGTGTATTATTAATGGTATGCGGTATATAACCGATCAAGGGATCATGTGCCGATGTCTGGTCAGTAAGTGTATCGGGAACAATATTTCTTTCTATTAATTTTTCTAAAAAGCAAACGGCGTTTGTTAGTACAGCAATGGAGATCGCTTCACCATTTTGCTTTGCTTCCAATGCACGGTCAATTGCATCATCAATATTTTCAAACCAGACATCGCAATATTTTGTTTCAATTCTTTTTTGAATGCGCCACATCTCAACTTCAGCGATCAGAGCAACACCTTCGTTCATCGTGATGGCTAATGGTTGTGCGCCGCCCATTCCACCGAGACCAGCGGTTACATTCAATGTTCCTTTTAATGTTCCATCGAAATGTTTATTCGCTATTGCGGCGTATGTTTCATAAGTCCCCTGCACAATTCCCTGTGATCCGATGTATATCCAACTACCCGCAGTCATTTGTCCATACATCATCAATCCTTTTTTTTCAAGTTCATCAAAATGCTGCCAGTTTGCCCAGTTTGGTACGAGTTGACTATTACTTATTAAAACTCTTGGTGCGTCTTTGTGCGTTTTCAGAATGCCAACTGGTTTGCCAGACTGGATCAATAATGATTCGTCATTCTCCAATACTTTCAATGCAGCAATAATATTATCGAGTGCTTCAAAATTTCTTGCTGCTTTTCCTCTGCCACCATACACAATAAGATCATCGGGTCTTTCGGCAACTTCGGGATTAAGATTATTCAACAGCATTCTTAATGCCGCTTCTTGTATCCATCCTTTACAGCTGAGTTTATTGCCTGTTGGAGTTTTGTACTTGATTGCGTCATATCGTATTTGGGTGAGTGTTGACATTTTATTGAGTTTAGAGTTTAAAGTTTAGAGTTATGAGTTTGGTAACTCTCAACTCTGAACTCTTAATTCATTAACTATTGCAAAAATCGTTAATCTTTCACAAATTGAATATCTTCATTTTAAAACAATTCATTATCTATGAGTATTCATATAAGCGCCAGGCCGGGAGAAATAGAAAAGATCGTTTTACTAGCGGGAGATCCATTAAGAGCAAAATATATTGCCGATAATTTTTTACAGAATGTACAACTGGTAAGCAGCACCCGCAATATTTATTTTTTTACCGGCACGTACAAAGACAAGCCTTTAACAGTTGGTGCCAGTGGCATGGGTTGTCCCAGCATTGGTATTTATTCTTTTGAATTGTTTACCGAATATGAAGCGGATTGTATCATACGCATTGGCACTTGCGGCGCTTATACAAAAAAGATGAGACTGTTTGACCTGATCAATGCTGAAACTGCCTGCAGCGAATCAACTTATGCTGAATGTGCATTTGGTTATAAAAAAGATTCGTTCAAACACCACGGAGAGGCATTTGATATTATTAATAATACAGCAAAAGAATTGCAATTAGATATTAAAGTCGGGCCAATTCATTCCGGTGATGTTTTTTATCGTGCAGAAAAAGATAAACCATCAATTGTAAAAAAATATAAATGCCTGGCGGCAGAAATGGAAGCATTTGCTTTGTTTGCCAATGCACGGTATTTGAAAAAATCTGCTGCTACTATCCTTACTGTTTCGGATATTATTCCTACACATGAAAAGATCTCGGCCGATGAAAGGGAAAAGGCTTTGTTGCCGATGATGAATTTAGCATTGGAAGCGGTGGTAAGGATTGAACAGTAACTCCAATTCTTTAATGACTCCCCAACCTTTTAGAGTATTGTCATGCCGAGGCACGAGGCATCTCAGAGACGTTGATAGTAGGTCATTGTCAAACTAAATTAATTGTACTTATAGGAAGTCGATGAGACCCCTCCTTCGTCGGAATGACAAGAGTCATTGTGGATTGAGAATTCTTCTAGTCTTCGGGCTGCTTGCGGGAGTTCAGTACCGGTTGGGCTTTTCTTTTGGAGGCCAGTGATTGCACGCTGATTTATTCAGGAATATCCAATCAGGGTTTTTGGTTTTAATAAGAGCTTCCTTCTTTGCCCTGTTCCATCCTTTCAATTCTTTTTCTCTTGCTATTGCATCATTCACATATTGAAACTCTTCAAAATAAATCAGGTTGTAACAATAGAATTTACCAGCAAAAGTTTTTGGTATTCCTTTATTGAAATAATGTTCTGCTAATCTCAATTCAAGATTGTTAGTTATTCCGATGTATAGTACTGTTTTTTCATGGTTAGTTACGATATAAACAAAATAGAGATATTGTTTATAGATGTACATAATGATTAATGGTTGGAGACCCTGAGATGTCTCACTGCGTTCGACATGACAAGAGTCATCGCAAAACAAATTGCTTTTCGTAACCGGAATTCAAGATAATTTTCCTGCCATTAGCAAACTCATTCACTTTTCCAACAAACGAAAAATCTTTGATGATGCCGGCGATCTTGTTAATGTCATCAGCAAAGATCCGGTCTTCAGAAGCGAAGCTGACATGTTCACGAACATGATCATGAGCAAATTCCAATAACTCAGAGCTTTTTAATGGACGACGGAATTCGATTGCCTGGCAGGCAGACAGTAATTCTATAGCAAGAATAAATTCAAGATTATCTAAAACACGATTGAGTTTTCTTCCGCTGATGCTGCCCATACTTACATGGTCTTCCTGACCGAGTGAAGTGGGAATGCTATCGGCACTTGCCGGAAAGCACAATGTTTTATTTTCTGTGACGAGTGCAGCAGTAGTGTATTGAGGGATCATGAAACCACTATTCAATCCGACATCTTTCATTAATAACATTGGCAATCCCCATTTGCCTTCGAGTAATAAATAACAACGACGATCAGAAATATTTCCCAACTCAGATGCGGCGAAGCATGCATAATCCAGTGGCAATGCCAACGGTTGTCCATGAAAATTTCCGCCACTTATCGTATCATCGGCACCCAATATAATTGGGTTATCAGTTACCGCATTCAATTCTATTTCTGTCAACTCCTTTAAATGAAGCCATGCATTCCGACTTGCACCGTGTACCTGCGGCATACAACGTAAACTATAAGGATCTTGTACTCTACCGCAGTCAACATGACTTTGCATGATCGCAGAATCTTTTAATAATAATCTTAACCGCTGTGCTACTAATTTATTTCCATTGAATGGACGCAGATCATGTAACCTTTCATCAAATGGAGCTTTTGTACCGGTCAACGCTTCGAGGCTCATGGCACCAATAATATCTGCGGCTTCCAAACAATTATGCATACGTTGCACCGCTTTTACTGCAAACGATAAAATAAATTGAGTGCCGTTGATGAGTGCCAATCCCTCTTTTGGCCCGAGTGAAACAGCTTTGATCTTTTCTTTTTGAAAAATTTCTGAAGTATTTTTTCTTTCCTCTTTATAATAACATTCACCTAATCCGATCAGGGGCAAAAACAAATGAGCTAACGGTGCAAGATCTCCGCTTGCTCCTACACTACCCTTTTCCGGCACAACCGGTATCACATTATTTTCAATATGCCATATTATTCTTTCAATAGTTGATAACTGCACGCCGCTGAAACCCTGTGCCAATGCATGCACTTTTGTTATCAGCATTAGTTTGGCCACTTCTACGGGGATCGGATCTCCTACGCCTACACTATGACTTTGTAAAATCTTATACTGAAGCGTTGCGGTATCGGCCTCTGAAATTTTTGTATTCGCTAAAATGCCAAAGCCTGTATTGATGCCATAAACAGTCTTATTGTTTTCTACTATCTGCCGCACATGATCATGAGATTCATGTATTTTTTTTGATGCTTGAGTATTAATTATGCCTTTCAGCTTTCCATTTGCAAGAGCAATTGCTTTTCCTATAGTCAGTGTATCAATTCCGTAATTAAATTTTGAAATCATGGCATCCAATTGGTGTTCAAATGTAATGCTTTAGGGAAAGTTTCTTACATTTGCGCCTCTCGAAATGGTCCGGTAGCTCAGCTGAATAGAGCAGCTGCCTTCTAAGCAGCAGGTCATTGGTTTGAATCCAATCCGGATCACAGAAAGCCTCTCACTGAGAGGTTTTTCATTTTGATTAACTTCAAACCTCAAACAATAAATTTCAAACCATCAATGGATGTAAAAATAGAATCACATTGGAAGGAAATTCTTAGAACGGAATTCGATAAACCGTATTTTCAACAGATCGTCCTACATCTGAAAACAGAAAAAACACAAAACAAGATCATTTATCCTCCCGGCTCACAAATTTTCAATGCTTTTGATACTACACCGATCGATAAAGTAAAAGTGGTAATTCTTGGACAAGATCCTTATCATGGCCCGGGGCAGGCGCATGGTTTATGTTTTTCTGTCCAAAATGGTGTTCAGCCGCCACCTTCATTAATAAATATTTTTAAAGAATTAAATGAAGATGTTGGTGTACCGATTCCAAATCACGGTAATCTTACACATTGGGCTGAGCAAGGTGTGTTCTTATTAAATGCATCACTTACTGTACGTGCCGGCGAACCGATGAGTCATTCAAAGATCGGCTGGGCAGAATTTACTGATACAGTGATCAAAAAAATATCTGAAGAGAAAGAACATGTTGTCTTTTTATTATGGGGAAAATTTGCACAGGAAAAAAGAATTTTAATTGATGAGAGCAAACATTTAATTCTTAAGGCAGCACATCCTTCACCATTATCTGCTCATGCCGGTTTCTTTGGCTGTAAACATTTCTCCAAAGCAAATGAATGGCTTATCAAAAACGGCATTGATCCGATCAACTGGAAACTTTAGCAGTTGAAAGTTGAAAGTTATCCCTGTACATTTGCCACTATGATAATTCCTCAATCATTAAAATTAGAAACTGACAAAGTTATTCTTCGCCCGATGAAGCAGGACGATATTTCTTCTTTTGCACGAATCACCAACGATGCATCGGTCTGGCGATATTTTACTTTTTTATTAAATAACCCAGCAGAACTTCAGCGATGGGTGGAAACAGCGTTAAAAGAAAGAGAAGAAGGAAAAAGAATTCCTTTTACCATAATTGAAAAAGCAACCGGCGATATTTGCGGAAGCACAAGCCTTGGCAGCATTTCTTATTACGATAAACGAATTGAAATAGGTTGGAGCTGGCTCGCTAAACATTACCAGGGAACGGGAATAAATTTTCATGCAAAGCTTTGCATGCTTAGTTATGCCTTTGATGTGCTGAATTGGGAAAGGGTGGAAATAAAAACTGATAACCTGAATGAAAGAGCGAAACAAGGTCTTCGAAAAATTGGTGCAAAGGAAGAAGGTGTATTGCGCAGTCATATGCAAATGCCATTGGACCGCAGAAGAGATTCTGTTTTTTTCAGCATATTAAAAGATGAGTGGCCAAAAATTAAAAATTCAATTTTTAAAGAGATCACTTCTTTCCAATATTCAGAATGAGAATTGTAAAAGAAATAGTGGGTCGTGTTTTTGCCTTCTGGGCATTGATCACTTTTATTATTACTTTTCTTATCATTTTTATTCCATCCATGCTTTGCTGGCTGATACCTGAACCAAAAGGCCAGGATATTTTTATAAAAATTGCACGGTTGTGGATGAACGTGTGGTTGAATCTTGTTGGTTGCCCTATAAAAGTAAAAGGACAAGAGAATTTTATTCCCGGCAAAACATATATCGTTACCTGCAATCATAATTCATTAATGGATGTGCCGCTTTCCTGCCCCTATATACCCGGACCAAATAAAACCATTGCCAAAAGCAGTTTTGCAAAAATTCCTTTGTTTGGTTTTTTTTATATGAAGGGTTCTGTGTTAGTTGATCGGAAAAGCGAGTCAAGCCGCAGACAAAGTTTTGAAAAAATGAAAGAAGTGCTTGCGAAAGGAATGCACATGAGCATTTATCCCGAAGGCACGAGAAACAGAACCTCTGAACCCTTAAAAAAGTTTCATGATGGTGCATTCAGGTTAGCAACAGAAACAGGACATGATATTATTCCTGCAATAATGTTGAATACAAAAAAAGTTTTACCAATGGGCAAAACATTTTATTTCCGGCCACATAAATTAGAAATACATTTTTTGCCTGCGGTTCCTGTAAATGATGAGGGTTCATTCCCGGCATTAAAAGAAAAAGTATTTACGATCATGAAAGATCATTATATAAGTAAATCTTATTAATCACCATAAAAATATCTTGTACGGTTGACCTTCAGGTCCTGCAGCATTCCAGATTTTGGACTTATTGTAAAGCTAAAATAACGATACGGCCCCACCGGTGTCACATTAATAGATAGCTGCCAGCAATGCATCTCCCTGTTAATACTCATCGTAAATGTTTGCAGGTTTTTGGTATCGAAATCATAATATCCATTCATTGAAAAATTCCATTTTGGCGTCAATGAAAAACTACCACTGAAGTTTAAGTTACTACTGAACTCTTTTTCAAATCTCTTGCGATCTATTCTAAACCTTTCATTATAAAAAACACTAAGACCAAGATTTATAGTCCACGGAATATTAAAATCAACAAAATCCGCCGGGTTCCGGCGCATATAATCCAACTGACTCTGCGCATCGGTCGCCAATGTTGGATCATTCAGCAATTGCTGTTCCACTTGTTTCCGCTCCTGATCTTTTTTCTCATCTCTTGGTTTGCTTCTGAAATCTGTTGATATGGAAAGACTACCGGTTGTAAATCTTCCCAACTTAAACCCTTCGCCCTGCCATGCATATTTGTTTACGGGTATCCCGGTTGAATCAACCTGGTATGGATTCAGTGTTGTACTTGCCGTGATATTTATTTTATTAAACAAAGTGCTTCGCAAGTAAAAACTAATTGTACTAAGCTTAAATGAATCGGCAATAAAATTATAACCGCCATTAAAACCAAATCCATCAATCAGGCGGATCTTCCTTGGTTCAAGGGCTGTATCTTTTTTGGATTTCATTTTCATTTCTAAATTATTATCCACCCCAAAACTTAAACCGCCAAAATCTTCCTGTCCATAAAACCCAAAAAGGCTTCGTTCAAACTCCGGGAATGAATATAATCTACCGGTTGCATCAATTTGGGTTTTATACCAATGTTCCTTTGATAATGAAGGAGAATAACTAAGACTCACAGTAGGGCGAACCACATGCCTGATCGCCATTTGCTTTGGCCCCTTAAAATTAAACATGCCATATAAAGCAGTATTGATACCGATGCCAAAAGATACCCGTTGATCCACATAAAATCCTTTGGTGATCGTTGTATCAATTTTATCCAATGCACTATTCCATGTTCTTCTGAATTTTTCAGCTATCCATTTATTTTCATAAGATATACTGGGCGATACTAAAAATCTGCCACCAAGGATTGGTGGCAATGAAAGGGTGATGGGAAAATTATGCTGTCCACCCCATTGCAAAGTGTCGAGCAATTGGTTTACACGAACTGCTGTATCATAAAATGAGACCTGGCTTCTTACAGTTCCATTATAAGCAATACCTAATTTGTCATACCATTTTGGTGTACCGATTATTTCCTTTCTTTGAAATGGGTAAAGAGTATTTACAGAATAACCAATATCGGGCAGGTTTAGATTGATCAAATGAAGACTATTATTCTGATTATGATTTGCACTGATCGTTAGATTGGAATTTTCAAATGTTTTTGAATAAGTAATCGAGGAGCCCAACTGGTTTTGAAAATTCCGGTTTACATTATTCGGCACGTATTGATTATAAGTAGTAGACCCCGCATTTACATTCGCTGAAAAACTTGTACCCGGTCTTGCACGACTATCGGTAGAATGACTCCATTGGATACTATAACTTTTGTTCACCACATAATCGGGATCGCCTTTAAAATTGTATTTGGTATTTTGAATACTGAAATTCATTTGACCCTGATACCGATACCTTTTGCGATATGTCGGAACTACATTGAGCGTCCATCCACCATACGAATACAGGTTGGTGCGAACTGTAACATCAAAATAGGGACTTAATACTTTATAATAACCCAACCCTTCAAGGCCTAAACCAAAATCTTCATTTGCTGTAAAGGTTGGTGCAAGAATCCCCGAATGTCTTCCTTTGTTCATTGGAAAGAAACCAAAAGGCAAATAAAGCGGAATCGGGACTCCTTCAAATTCGGGGTGGATCGGTCCTGTTATTGCTACTTTATTATTAACCACTTTTATTTTATCATACCGAAAGCCGAAATGAGGATCGTCAAGATTACAAGTTGAGAGCACACCCCTGCGGGCATAAAGAACGTTGCCGATCCGTTTCGATTTCTCTGCAGACATTACTATCTCATTCATCATCGTGAATGTATTTTTCGTTAGCCCCTTTTGTGTTTTAAAATTATACCTGATCGTGTCGCTTTGAAATTTCGTTTCACCTTGTGAAAAATGGGCTCTTTCTATGAGGTCACCAGTACTGTCAACACTTTTAAAAGCTGTAAGTATCTGGGTTTGCTGATCAAGCTCCATTTTCGGAGCTGTTAGGTCGATATCCTTGTAATGCATCTTGGCTTTTCCATAAAGAACAACCTTTTTATCCTTTAGCAGAACTACTACGGAATCTGCTGCTTCATATTCTACTGGTGCATCAAGTGTATCCTTTGAAAGTTTCAGGTCGAATGTATCGATCTTGACAATCGAAGTATCTGTCAACGCAATTATTTTTGATAAAGAATCTTTTTTTGATGTATCCACAGGGTTTATTGGGAGTCTTTTTACAAGACTGTCCTTATTTTTTTGCGGCACTGTATCTTGCAGAGCTGTTAATGCGATGTAAAAATTTTGATGATTGCTATAATTAGCGGTACTTTTCCACGTTTGTGTAAAGAAGATTGCAGTCAGCAGGCCGGCAAAAAGGTAATTTGATCTAAATTTGTGCAGTCGTATCATAGCGTTGGAAATCAAAAATAAAACATTCAGACTTAAAGGATTTGTGAAGATTGAAAACTAATCCGTTAAAATTAATATCCACCATGACCAGGCGAATCATCAGCGTCCTTATTTTTATTGGAGTTCTACCCTTCGCATTTGCATTCAACAATGCTCCCATAGATAAGAAGAAAGGGGTTCAAACCATTATTATTGATCCGGGACATGGAGGCAAGGACCAGGGCGCAAAAGGAGCTTTCACCACTGAGGCCAAGATCTGTCTTGCAGTAGGATTAAAGCTTGGTAAAGCTATTGAAGAAAAATTTCCCGGAGTTAAGGTTCTTTATACAAGGACAACTGATGTTCTTCCCGGAAATAAACCAGATAAAAACCAGGCTCTCCGTTATCGTGCCGAATTTGCTAATCAATCCAGCGGCGACCTGTTTATCGCAGTTCATGTTAATGCAGCTCCTAAAATAAAACATAAGATAGAAAGCGGATATAAATGGGTCGGTAAAGGAAAAAAAAGAAGAAAAGTCAAGACATATAAATATTACTATACTCCAAATCCTTCTCATGGAACTGAAACATTTATTTGGGCTGCAGACAGGACCGATGATAAGTCAGGTACGATAACTCCTGATGATGAATTTGGAGAAACTGACAATACGATAGTTATTCCTGAGATCAATGACCCTGTAATGAAGGCATTTCAATTATTATATACAAAAAAATATTTTGAAAACTCTCTTCATTTTGCCAATCTTATTGAAGCCGAATTTGTGAAAGGAGGCAGGTTCAGCCGTGGTGTAAAGCAAAGAAACGAGAAGGGTATTTGGGTACTTCAGGCTACAGGAATGCCAAGTGTATTGGTTGAAACAGGTTTCATCACCGACAAAGATGAAGAGGAATACCTGGATAGTGAAAAGGGCCAAAATGAGATAGTAGAAAACTTAACTAATGCATTAGCTAATTATATCGCTTCAAAAGACAAAGCTCCTGCAAGCAATGGCAGCAAGAGTCCTGATACAAAAGTTTCGCAAACGGACGCCGCAAGTCTTCCCCGCAAATATATTTCAAAGGCTATAGTAAATAGGTAGGCCTATTACATTGATTTCCTCCTGAATTTTAAAGATTTAAATAGCTTAAATTATTTCATTAATTTGGCACTCTATAAATTCAGTGTGAAAACAAATATTTCATGAAGATCAGCAACGAAACCAAGGTTGGCATTTTAACCATAGTCGCTCTCACACTACTTATCGTAGGTTTCAATTTCTTGAAAGGCAAAAATATTTTCAACAGGGAAACACATTTATATGCTGTTTTCTCCAATCTCGGCAGTCTCAGAAAATCAAATGAGGTAAAAATGAAGGGCCTTCCTGTTGGTACTGTTTACGACTATACTGAACTCGACAAGAACCTCAGCGGCATTATTGTTACAATCACGATGAAACGGGATGTCAATATCCCTAAGGATTCAAAAGCTACAATAGAATCTGAACTGCTGGAACCTGCCTATTTAAAAATAGAACAAGGCCAATCAACCGAATATTTA
>DASTZB010000076.1:0-4254 GCA_035764525.1 Chitinophagaceae bacterium
TCCAGGCTGGCCGTGAGTTGAGGGTTATTGTTGAAGCGGATAAAGTAAGTGACCAGGACTCAGAAAAACTTTCTTTTGAATTAGCTCAAAAGATCCAGAACGAAATGACATTCCCCGGCCAGATAAAAGTGACAGTGATAAGAGAAAAAAGGGCGGTAAACGTTGCGAGATAAGTTTCTTAGTTTCAAAGTTTAGGAGTTTAATTCCAACGATATAAACTTTTAAACCCTTAAACCTTTAAACTTTAAACCTTTTCCCCTTATCTTTGCGACCCGCAAAACTGAAGATCATGAACTCAAACGCTATAAACTTTGTACACGAGCAATTGACCGGTAAAAAAGAATTTCCGGCTTTCAAAGCAGGTGATAATATTACCGTCAACTATAAGATCCTTGAAGGAAATAAGGAAAGGATCCAAAGCTTTAAAGGCGATGTTATCAAACGCCAGGGTAATGGAGCCACCGCAAGTTTTACAGTTCGTAAAATTTCCGATGGTGTTGGCGTAGAAAGACTTTTCCCTCTTTATTCACCCAATATTGAATCAATAGAAGTAAATAAAAGCGGCCGTGTTCGCCGGGCAAAACTTTATTATTTACGTAGCCGCAGTGGTAAAAGTGCAAGAATTCGTGAGAAACGCCAGGCGGTTGAAACAGCAGAACAGAAATAAACTTCCTTTTATACAAATTATTAGCGACCATACTAATGGTCGCTTTTTTTTGCATTTACATCGGCTTAACAAATTAATTGAAAACGGACTTTAATTTGTACTAACTTTGACCTTCATCTAAAAAATTTGGTTATGAATCTCGGTTGGACTGAAATACTGTTAATTGCATTTGTTGTGCTTTTGTTATTTGGCGGTAAGAAAATTCCTGAACTTATGCGTGGGCTTGGAAGAGGTGTTCGTGAATTCAAAGATGCAAAGGACAATGTGAAAAAAGAATTGGAAGACAGCATTGCAGAAAAAGACAGCAAGACTTCCGCTTAATTTCTCAGTAACAGCGTTACAATTTTTTATCTTCCCGTTTAATAAAAGCTTCCGCTTTTGTTCGAGTATACCTCTATTAACCAATACCAGCTTGCATTAATTCAAGGTAAGACTTCCTGTGAAGAAGCCGTTCGCCATTATCTTTCTGAAATTGAGAGAAGCAAACAACTAAATGCTTTTGTTCATGTATTTGCCGATGAGGCGATCCAAAAAGCTAAGGCCCTTGATGAAAAAAGAAAAGCGGGAAATGGCACTGGAAAACTTCACGGAGTTGTAATTGCTATCAAAGATGTTATTTGTTATAAAGATCATCCTGTTACCGCCGCATCTGGAATCTTAAAAAATTTTACATCTCTCTATTCAGCAACTGCAATTGAAAAACTTTTGCAGGAAGAAGCCATCATCATTGGCGTCTGCAATTGCGACGAATTTGCCATGGGTTCCACAAACGAGAATTCAGTTTATGGAAATGTGTTGAATGCAATGGATGAAACGAGAGTTCCCGGTGGTTCGTCAGGTGGGTCAGCCGTTGCAGTGCAAGCAGGGCTTTGCATGGTTTCATTGGGAAGTGATACCGGTGGTTCAGTTCGTCAGCCCGCTGATTTCTGTGGCATCGTTGGATTAAAACCAACTTATGGCCGCATTTCAAGATATGGATTGATCGCTTATGCCTCATCCTTTGATCAGATTGGAATTTTTGCAAACAATGTCGAAGACGCCAGTAAAGTTTTAGAAAACATTGCCGGTGCAGATGAATACGACAGTACCGTTTCTCAAAAACCAGTAGAGAAACATTCTGATACATTAAAAGAAAATAAAAAGTTTCGGTTTGCTTATTTCAAAGAAACACTAGAGCACCCTTCGCTTGATATTGAAATTGCAAATGGAATAAACAGACTGATCGAACAAATAAAAAAAGATGGTCATACAGTAAATGCATTGAGTTTTGAGTATCTCGATTATATAGTTCCTGCTTACTATATTCTTACTACTGCCGAAGCATCTTCTAATCTTTCACGTTATGATGGAGTCCGATACGGATATCGTTCTTCAAAGCCTTCAACTGATTTAACAGAGTTTTACAAACACAATCGCAGTGAGGGTTTTGGTAAAGAAGTGAAACGAAGAATTATGCTTGGCACATTTGTTCTTAGTACTGGTTATTATGATGCCTATTTTGCCAAAGCACAAAAAGTGAGACGCAAGCTTGTTGAAAAAACTGAACTGGTCTTCAGGGAGTTTGACTTTATTCTTATGCCAACTTCACCAACAGTAGCATTTAAGATCGGGGAAAAAACAGATGATCCAATAGCAATGTATCTCGCAGATATTTATACCGTATTTGCAAACCTTACAGGAATTCCCGGCATATCATTGCCATTGTTTAAACACTCTAACGGGATGCCCTTTGGCATACAGTTAATGGCAAAACAATTTAACGAGCTATCTTTGTTGCAGGCGTCAAAACAATTGATGGAGTTGAAAAAATAAGCTCGATAAGGCCAATTTATAATGCGTTATTCATTTACCATATTAATTTTTATTTCTGCAATAGCTGCTACTGCACAACAAGCATCTGATACAATTGTAGACCTCTCCAGGTCAAGAATTAATAAACCCGTAATTGATTCAACAATTACATCGGTTGCTATCGCTGCTGATCCAAAAGCAGGTTTTAAAGATCTTTTTGTAGGCAAGCCTGAAGAAGAAGGATTAAACCAGGTACAACTAAATCCCCGCGCCATAAGTTTTGTAGATGATTATATGGCAAAGAATAGAAAGAGTTTGGAGAAATTAAAGGGCTGGGGACGACCTTATTTTGACATGATCGATGCCGTGCTTACTTATCATGGCTTGCCAAGGGAACTAAAGTATCTCGCTGTAATTGAATCTTACTTGAAAACTTATGCCGTATCATGGGTTGGTGCGGTTGGCCCCTGGCAGTTCATGCCGGAAACCGGGCGAAGAATGGGATTAAAAGTAAACGCTTACACTGACGAAAGAACTGACTACTATAAAAGTACTCATGCTGCAGCCAAGTATTTGACTGAGCTTTACAATATTTACAATGATTGGTTACTTGTAATTGCTGCATATAACGGCGGCCCGGGAAATGTGGATGCTGCCATTCGCAAAAGTAAGAGTCGTAATTTCTGGGACTTGCAACATTATTTACCGGCTGAATCAAGGGATCATGTAAAAAAATTCATCGCTACACATTATGTAATGGAAGGTGATGGCGGTATCACAACATTAACTAAAGATGAAACAGATATTTTAAGAGAAGCCTCGAATGTAAATCCTGCAGCAAAGAATTTAACGGCGGCTGAACTAACCAATTCAAAAGTGCAGGCAATAAGTGGCAGGTATAATTCATTGGTCATTACAAAGCATATTACTTTTTCAATAGCAGAATTCAATCGTTACAATCCTGACTTTGATAAACTGATCACACATAATGGTAAATATGAATTAAGATTGCCGGCGGATAAGATGGCTCTTTTTATGGCAAAACGATATGACATCCTCAATGAAAGTTTACAGATAATGCTTGATTCATTTAAGCAATCGCTTTCTACACCGGCCAAAATACAGTCAAACAAATAGTATAGAAGAAAAAACTACCACAAAAAAGAATATCCAAAATACTAGTGTAGTAACATTTGCCTTTCGTATTAACTTTTGCTCTTGATCATCTCTTGCTCTACGCAAGATTGGAAAAACCCAAAATATGCTATTTAATAAAAGATATCCAAACATAGAAGAAAGATGTTGACCTCTCTTTGCAATTTGCTATACATAATATATTTTAAAACATATTATAATAATAAAAATGATTGCAACTAATTGTACATAGAATTCTTTCAAACTATATTTTTTACAAATTAATAATTCTATCTAATTGCTCCCCTCATCGCCTCCGCCTTTAGTAAACATTCTTCATATTCCTTTTCTGCATCACTGTAAAAAGTAATACCCGAACCCGCCATAAAAGAAAGATATTTTTCAGAAGCATTGTACATGATACTTCTTATTACCACATTAAAATCAAAATCATTTTCTGGAGTTATATAACCAACAGCGCCGGAAAAAATTCCTCTTCCTGATCTTTCATACTGATCGATCAGTTCTATCACCCTTTTTTTTGGCGCCCCTGTCATAGACCCCATCGGGAATGTTGATCTGATAATTTCTGTAAAAGAAATTTCATCTTTTAATTCACCACTTACTGTTGAGATCATCTGGTGTACCTGGGGAAAAGAATA
>DASTZB010000077.1:0-15522 GCA_035764525.1 Chitinophagaceae bacterium
AGGCAACTCTACGGACTTTTTTATATTGGCCGGATTTCAACTGAGATTCTAAAAGGTGATTCGTTATGTCTGTTTTAAGATAGACAGTCTTAGAACTAAATGACTAACTTTTTTTCAGTGAATCGTCCTAAAATAGGTTGACAGATTTAAAATAATCCCGGTTGCTTCAGGTAGCCGGGGTTTTTGTTTTAAAACTCCATTTTCCATACCTGGCTGGATAAAACACCGTTTATTGATCCACTTGCCAGATAAATTGTGTTGTTAACAGAGATAATAGATGCCAGCCTAATTCTTTACTAAGAAAATAGAGAATGCTTCAGAATTCCAACTGCCGCCAACCTGCCTGTTCATCTCCGCTGCACTAAGATTTGAAATAGTTTTTTTCAGGCTGAGTTTTCTCGCAGTCCAAAGGAGTCCTTCGGACTGGGAAGCAGGTTTGTTTGCTTTTTTATTTTGTTTTAATTTTTGAGTTGAAAATAATTTTACTGTATCCTTATTACTTTGTATGAACAGGTAAAAGCAACAGCAGATGAATCGGTCGATTTAATCAAGCCCGATGCTGACCCCTTAACATAGCCACCCACAGGGCCATTCTCAGTAACAGTTGCCTGAGGGTTGTTAACAGTGCTATAGTTTTTGCCATTTAGGACGGCCAAAAGGATGAAAGGATAATTGCCAACCGAATGAGAACTATTGTTAACAATTTTACCCTTGAAATAATTATTCATTTCTCCGCCCCGTAATATAGTAGCATCATGAAATGTATCGTATGGTTCATGATATTGCACATCAATTCCACCTGAATCTGAAGGCGACCATGAATAATCAATTCCATTTAGTGTAAGCCTGATATACTGGCTGGTATCTACAATGTTTCCCGGGTTCCAGTACGAAAAATGGCTGACAGTGCTGATATAATTGCTGCCTTGTTTTTCGGCAATACCATCCTGTTTCCATGCGCCTTTGGTAGCATCAAAATACCAAAGAGGAACATAGAGAGGAGCTTTGCCTTGCAATGCTGTAGGCAAAGTAACAGTGGCCTTATTGCCCGCCGCTAATTGCAGCTTATTGCCGGAAGCGTCATCCATTTCCACCGTCACTACGCCGAATGACTGAAGTGCCCCCTGCGGATTATTAAATCCGGCTGCTTTCAAATCTCCGGGAGTGTAGGCACTGAAATTAGGATCTGAAGGATTAAAATAATGCGCTGACACGGAAACATTTCCCGAATAAGCATTACCGTTAGATGCAGTAACAAACCCCGGGCTGAAATTGATGGAACCACCTCCCGGAAGGGTAATATCGCCGCCGGAAGACGCAGCAATTGTTCCCAAAACTGTTTTGGGTATCAGTTGAATTTTTACATTGCTGACAGTGTTGTTACTTGATGCAAAATTTTTTGAACCTTCAAAAAATCCATTCTTAGTAACTATCACCACTACTGTATTTGAGCTGAACTGCACTTTGCTGAGGGTGAATTTGCCACTTGCATCTGAGGTTGCTGTAGCTGTTCCACCTGTAACGGTTGCGTTGCTTAGTGGAGAATTATTCAAATCGGTGATAACGCCCTGAACAGTACCATTTCCAGTCCCGGTGCCAGAACCATTTCCATCTCCTGGGTTCGATTCACTATTTTTTTTGCAGGAGAATAGAATAATTATCAGCACTAGTGGTGCGATAATTTTATTTGCAGAAAGTTTCATTATAGAGGTTTTAAAAGTGATTATTTAATTATCAAAAGTTTTTCATCTGTATATTATTTGTAGGGACTTCGCCTTTTTGTTATGAATTTTGAATGATTCTTAAATTTAAATGACAAAACAGGTAAGAGAAATTGTATTTTCATCTTCGTACTTCCACTACTTTTTTAGAGCAGCTTTATAACAACGGTTTGTGCTCACCCGTTTTAATCTCAGTTTCATGTTCGAGGTGCATCTTATCTTTAAATGCCGCTCAGTAAAAAATCGAGTCTCTCCAATTTAAGAACTTTCCCCCAATATTCATTCACCGTTTGTATGCTTTTGCTTATGGATGGTTAATGTCTATCTTCTTATTGCTTTTTAGCCACATGGAATTCACCATAAAAATTTTCATCGCGGTTGATATGAATTTGCCCGAAAATTTTTATGGTTCATTTCATAATAAAAGGTTTTTATTTAATTGTTTTTAAATTCCATTCCCTGCTACTCCTGCTACATCATGATAAATATTAGTGTGTCATTGAATTCGTTTTACCCGGTAAGAACAGGTAAAAGGAAAAACAACAGGATTACTTGAACCTGAGCCTGCATACAGAGCCATATTTCCGTAAACTGTTCCTGTTATATATCCGTTCACTGCTCCATATTCCGTAACATTTGTTGTTAAAGAAGACTGACCTGTAAATGAACTGGTATAAGTTGTATCATTTAATGTAGAAAGAATATGAACTGAATAGTTCCCCGGAGCTGTATTGTTACCAGTTCCAATATTAAATGAAATTGAATTGGTCAAGGGAGCTCCGGCACCCTTTATATACGTATAAAAAGAGCCTGATGTATCAGCCTCCCTTCTGCCATAGAGAGAATCGGAAGGGGGCAACCATGAATAATTATTCCCGTGTAATGTAAGAATAATATAACCGTCAACTGGTTCGTTAATTAAATGCAATACTTTAAGAGTTGAATTTGTTTTACCTGGTGCTGTTGCAATTAATTTAACTGTATAATCTCCTGCAGTTGAATAAGTATGAGAAGGATTTACAAGTGTGGAAGTACCCCCATCTCCAAAATCCCACACATAACCGGTAGCGTTTATTGATGTATTTGAAAAATTTACGGTTACAGGTACAAAGGGACTTGAAACAGAATAAGTAAAACCAGCCACAGGATCAGGACCAGAAGTAATAGCCGTGCAAACAATTATTTGCCCAACATTTATAGTCCCTCCAGAAATATTTATGGGCACTGGTATGCTCGAGTCGCCGGAGCCCACGTCATATGCAGTTAATGTTCCGGCTCCAGTGTTACTGGGATGATTGTATGAAACACTAAAACTTCCATTATTAATAGCTTGAATGAATCTATTATTGCTTGTAGTTATTTGTACATAACCATTTGTAACAGCCACATTATTGCAGTTAACTACGGTACCGCTAACCGTAACTGTAGGGACGAAACAGCTACTCCTCAAAAGAACATTGATATTACCCAGGTCGGTATTAGTACTGAAAGGGCCAATATTTTTTGAATAGATGGTCTCACCGCAGTCATCAGATACTTTCAACAAAAGGGGTTCATTTGCAGGAACCAATCCACTTATCTTTCCGTTATTGTCGGTGTACCCTTTCCTGGTGCCAAAATTTACACTGATTATAGCAACTAATTTATTGGTTAGCGCCAACCCTGTAGAATCATTTTTAAATGTCGCATCAAGTTGTACATCTGCTCCCTGTTCACCGGCATTCCAAAATGAGAAATGTGAAACAGTGCCTACATAATTGGTGCTTTGTTTGGTTGCAGTTCCTTCTTCTTTCCATATTCCTTTTGTTTCATCAAAATACCACAATGATATATTTGCCGGGGCGGCAGCCTGCATGGGTGATGGAATAGGAATAGTAATTGTTGCGGTTTTACCTTCAGCTAATTGTAATTTTTGCCCGCCTGCATTATTCATTTCAACAGACAGCATTCCAAATGAATTTAAAATACCTTCTTTATTAGCAGTACTTACTCCGCGCAAATCACCGGGCATATATTCCCTGAAGTTTGCATCATCAGGATTTAAATAATATCCGGCAACAGATACATCTCCTGAATATGCCGTGTTGCTGGCTGCATTCACAAATGAACTGGCAGTAAAATTTATTTTTGCTCCACCGGTTACATCAACATTGCCACCTGAAGATGATGCAATTGTTCCTGAAACAGTTTTAGGTAACAGTTGAATCTTTATGTTATTCGTTGTATTAGCATTTACTAAAAATGTTCTTGACCCGCTAAAGTAGCCCGCCTTTGTAACTGTTACAAAACCGGCATCCTTATATAATTGTATATCTCTTAAAGTAAACTGCCCGTTAGCATCGGTGGTGTTGGTAAATGTTCCTGCCGCAACCAAAGCGCCACTCACAGGAGCATTGTTGAGATCGGTTACATTACCTGCAACTGACGCCGTAACAGTGATGACAGGAGAAGGGGGAGTTGCAAGCTTTTCTGTTTTTTTGCATCCCCAAACGATAACAATTAATGTTACAATAATTAGTAAGCAGGCTTTGCTCTTTTGGTACAATGATTTCATTTTAATGTTGCTTTAAATTTTTGGGCTTGTCTTTTTCTTCGCAACTTTCGCAGAATATTTCTTTTCTTTTTCATAAAAAACTTTTAAGGGGTGAGAAACATATTCATTGTTTCATTTACTCTTTAACTTCTGAACGGTGTTATCATGTTTGTTCCAGCCGGTTCAGCAGGAAAACTATTTAACGTGTTTTCAGTTGCAGCACTTACAATATTGAAAGAAGCAGGGCCTTCAATTTTCTTCCAGAGCCATTCACTTATCGTCCCATCCGGATCATTAGAGGCAAAATCATCTAATGAAATGCTATCGGTTGGTAAAGTGATAACCTGGTCAGGCCCTGCTATTGCGGTTGGTGGCTTGTTATTTTCTTTGCAGCCTTCGCCGGATCTTTTTTTTTTGCAGGAAAGAGATATTCCTGTCAGCAAGGTGTATAGTATCAATAAAGGAAGAAGTATTTTTTTCATAAATGAAGGATTTAATGGTAAAGCTTACCTGGTTGTGATTATCACTATCCCCACAAAACCATTACTGCTTTACCACCACAATACTTTCTGCCGAAGCATTATATGACCCATCGGTAAGGTTTACCGCCACACCGTTTTTCCAGTATTTGGCCACAGATTTACCAGCGGCGTGGTATCCCTGCCCTGCCACATATACATCGGTACCGGCTACAAATATGGAATAGGCTCCTGCACTATATGTCGCGGGAAGGTTTACAGCTTGTCCGTTTTTCCAGTATTTGGCGAAAGAACCTCCACTTTGGGTGTATTCAGTCCCTGCCACATGTACATCGTTAGCGGCAACAGCTATAGAATTGGCCCCTGCACCATATGGCGCCTGGGGAAGGTTTACAGCCTGTCCATTTTTCCAGTATTTCGCTACACGTTTACCAGCGGCGTCGTACTCAGCTCCTGCCACATATACATCGCTGGCCGCAACGGCGATGAACCATGCAGAAGCATCCTTTGTGCCATCGGTGAGTGCTATTGCCTGCCCGTTTTTCCAGTATTTCGCTACAAGTTTACCGGCGTTGTATCCCATACCTGCCACAAATACATCGCTGCCCACCACAGCTATTGAAGTGGTCCATTCATTGTTTCCCCCATTGGGAAGGGTTACCAACTGCCCGTTTTTCCAGTACCCGGTTGTAACTCCACCCCACCCTGCCACATATACATCGCTACCGGCAACAACTATGGAACGAGCCTCTCCATCATATGGCCCATTGGAAAGATTTACCACCTGCCCGTTTTTCCAGTATTTGGCTACAGTTACAATGTTGCCGGACACGAACTGTACTTCCCACCCCGCTACATATACATCGCTACCCGCAACAGCTATGGAATAGGCTTCTGCACTATTTAAGCCATTGGTAAGGTTTACGGCCTGCCCGTTTTTCCAGTATTTGGCTACAGAAACGTTAGCCGAGTTGTATTCAACCCCTGCCACATATATATCCGGTGGCGGACTTACTGTTACCAGTACCATGTCTTTTGAAAACAACCCATCCGCATCGGTCACTTTCAATTCAAACCGGTAAACTCCTTCCACAAGACCTTTTACCCGGGTTGTTACTGAATTTGCATTGGCGATAGTAAAGGAAGCCGGGCCATCTACCTTTGTCCATTGGTACGAAATGATATTATTGTCCGGATCGGTGGAAAGGCTGCCATTCAAATAAACCGTGTCTTCAGGCAATATAATGGTGGTATCTTTCCCTGCATTGGCAATGGGTGATTGATTCACCGCCTCTGGTTCTTTCTGGCAGGAAAGAAATATTCCTGTCAGCAACATGGACAATATCAACAAACGAAGGAGTATTTTTTTCATACATCAAGGATTTATGAGAAATGACTCTTCATGTTATCTTATAAAAGCCTCCGCTTTCACAGATGCTTTTGTTTTTAACTGCTAAAGAGTTATACGTTCATATTACCGCTGCCAATCAGCATCCCAACCGTTGGTCACGATCGTTCCCCCGGCGGAGCCATCAGCGGCAACCCATGAGACATTATACATTGATCCTGACAAGGAGGTGTATACGATGGCAGCACCATCGGACGACCACGAAGTTCCTGCCCATGCTTCGCCCGACATGAGCAAAGTGAATCCGCTACCATCGGAGTTCATGACACCAACCTGCGAATTGAACATCATCGCAAGCTTCGCACCGTTGGGCGACCAGCTCGGATAATTAAAAATATCATATCCAGTGTTGATGCCGACGGTGAGAGGCGTGAAGCTGGTGCCATTGGCATTAATTGTGTAGATGTCAAAAGTGTATTCTAATCTGTTCACGAATCTTACGGCCGCGAGGGCAATTCTTGTTCCGTCGGGCGACCATGCCGGATGCATCCCACCTCCGATCCCACCTCCGAACAGCAGGAGCGGTGATCCGCTTGTTGCACTGACCTCATAAAGGCCCGTGACCTCGAAGCCATAATACTCATCATAATAGGCAAGATCCGAATAAGCGATCTTCGTTCCATCTGGCGACCATGTCAGGCCCAGTATCCCATCATCTTGATCCACCGAGAACGTCCTTTGCACGACGTTTGAGCCATCCGCATTCATGATGTAGAGTCCGGGATAGCCGTCGCGGTCACTGGTAAAAGCAATGCGTGTTCCGTCCGGCGACCACTTCGGCTGACCATCGTTACCCGGATCGGTCGTCAACCGTGTAATATTTGAACCATCGGTATTGGATGTGTAGATCTCATTATTTCCATCCCGTGCACTCACGAACACGATCTTGCATGTTGTGCATGGCGGTGGCGATGGCTCCGAGGAGTTCAAAACTGTCACCTGCACCATATCTCTCCCCGTCATCCCACGGGCATCTGTTACTTTCAATTCAAACTGGTAAGCTCCTTCCACAAGATTTGTTACCTGTGTTTGTACAGAATTGGGATTTGCAATAGTAAATGATGATGGGCCTGAAACTTTTGTCCATAAATAACTTGAGATATTATTGTTCGGATCAGTTGAGGCGCTACCATTAAGTGCTACTGTATTTGCTGGAAGAGTAATTGTTTGATCGGGCCCTGCATTAGCAACCGGTGGACGAGGTTTTCCGCCGCCAGACCTCCGTGCGGCGGTTTGTGATTCGTTAACACCACCATTTGTAAATATTCTTTCTTTTTGACAGGAAAAGAATATCATACTGATAAACAAAACTGCTGATAGAATCTGCTTCATAAAATAATTTTAAGCGTGTTACAATAGAATTACACTGCACACACTAACCGGAGCCTAACAGGAAATTGTCTTGTTGTTTGCCAATAAACCAGGACTACCTTAGAACCGCAGTTGACCTCGATACGGTAGGTCTTTGGAATGAAGTCTTATCGCGTGTCCTGCAAATAATGGCCACCTAGTTTTTTGATCTCCCAGACCTCTCCGGCGAGGCTAACCACGTAGGCGTTGTTGCCGATGATCTCCATAGAGGTGGGCTGGTTCAGCCCGTCTACGATGACGCTGAAGGTGCCATTCGGTTTGAGTTTCAGGAGTGCGCCGGTGTTTGGCAGCGCCGGTGCCCCTTCATAGGGACCATCCCAGATGCCCTGTGCGAGGGTATAGAGTATTTTTCCGCTACCAAATTCCACGTCGACGAACAACCCAACATCCAACCCGGCGGCTGAGGCCACTTCCGTTGCGATGGGCGGCTTTGGCGAGAGGGACATGAGCTTGGCATTCTCAGGCAGATTAGGGATGGGACCGGCTTGGGTGAAGTAGATCGTGTTGCCTCTCAAAGCCAGCCCGGTCGGCACGACATTCGCGATGGCGATCACCTCAGTGATCTCGCCGTCGAGGGTGACATAAAGTATGCGGTTATGGTGCCCATCAGTGACAATGAAACCGTCGCGGTAGGATTCGAACGCATACTGGAAGCCGGTGGGCACGAAGAAGTCGGGCACCGGGGGATGGGCAACGGACCATGCGCCGAGATCCGCCATGATGGTATAACTATCCGGGCCGTCCACCCGGTATATGCCTACGATATCGGTACGATCGGGATCGAGATCCGATGCAACGCCGGTAACCAGCGCATATGCAGTCCCGCCGCGGAAGGCGACATCGATCACTCCAGCACCCTGGAAGAACGGGTCCGGGTTGCGCTTCGGCAATCCGGTGGTGAAGAGCGTCAAGGCACCGGTCTTCGGGTTTATGCGCCAGATGGTGCCGGCGAGCGGTGCGGTGACGTACAACGCCTCGTCAGGGCCGACAGTACTGCCTTGGAGTTCCTCCAGGCCTGTAACCAGCAAGGTTTTGATTTGCTGCAGGTCTCCATGTTCCGCTTTGGCATTTAAGGACTCATCGTTAGTCTTGGCAGGCACATCAATTGATTTCTTACAGCCAGAAAATGCAAGTGTAAACAGGATGGCCAATACCCATCCATGATTGAAGCGGATTTGGTTTAGTGGTTTCATGCAGGTTTATTTTAATAATGAAAAATAATTGCATACCGAATTTATGAACCTGCTGCTCCCATTATTTTTCATTTCGTCAAACCGTAAAATGCAAATGGCACAACCACTAATCCCGAATATCTAAACCGGACAGCGACGACAAACGGTTTTCATCGTAGAGAACAATGAGAACGTCTAATATTCTTTGGCCAACAGGTTACTTACAGAAGGGATTGTTTAAATTTATAAGGCAACCAATCCATGTGACGAAGCATGATTTCATATTTTCCGATCAGCGCCGGCACCGCCTGGCGAGGCATATTGCTTTCTGGCTTATATGGTGGCTGGCTTTTACTATTCTTTTTTGGTTTCCAACTTATACATTTAAAGGATGGGGACCTCTCAATCCCAATAACAAAACCCTGTCGGAATTGGGTTTGCCGTTATTTATTATTAGAACACTCATCTTTTATTCCTTATCATCAATTGTTCCGCAGATTGCACTCACCTATGTTTTGATATATTGGTTGCTGCCCAACTATTATTTTAAAAGAAAAAACCCTTTTCTTGTTGGAGGCATTACAATCAGTGTATTGCTTATTTTTTATTTTGTAGCTGCCGGATTTAAATATTGCAGTGTCATTTCTAACCATATTTTTGGAAGCCACAATCCAGCCCAACTTGACTGGTCTTTTAAATTGAATCTAAAACCTGCTATACTTCAGCAGATCAGCAGCCTGCCTATAGTTCTCGGCTTTGCCCTTATGATCAAGCTTGTTAAGAGATGGTGGCTGAAGCAAAAAGAAACCGAATTGCTGGCAAAAGAAAAAACAAAGGCCGAATTACAATTATTAAAAGCGCAGGTACATCCTCATTTTTTATTCAATACACTCAACAATATCTATTTTTTTACCCTTACCAATTCAACACAGGCGCCCGTGATGATCAAAAAACTTTCAGGCATGCTCCATTATATTCTGAATGAATGTGACCAGCCATTGGTTCCGCTTGAAAAAGAAATAAAAATGATCCGTGATTATATGGATTTGGAAAAAATAAGATATGCAGAACAGATGCAAATGACAATTGATATAGAAGATGATCATGATAACAAAATGATAGCTCCTCTCCTGCTTATACCATTTGTTGAAAATAGTTTTAAGCATGGCGCCAGTAAGATGATCACCCAACCCTGGGTGAAGCTCTATATCTATATTGAAAATAACAGGCTTCATTTCACTATCAGGAACAGTAAACCTCTAACTAACGAGCCTGCAATATCAAGGGGAAATATTGGCTTAAAAAACGTGAGGAAAAGATTAGAGCTACTGTATCCCGGAACGCATGAACTCAACATAGTTTCTGAACCGGGCAGTTATGCTGTTTATCTCATCGTGCATCTGCAGGACATAAAAGAACACAAAACAATAAAAGACGAAATAAAACCACTGAATGAATATGCAATGGCATGAATTTATATTTTCTGAACAAAGGAAGCATAAGTTGTTGCGTCATTTTGTTTTTTGGAGTGCATGGTTGTTGTTTTTTCTTATTTGCTTCATTCTGTTCAACAATCTGACTCCGGCTTCTGGTATGGCCAATGCAGGCAACATGGTCAATCCATTTAACATGACCCCCGGAGACCATCTTCTTTTAAAAACATTTTTACTGGTACTGTTGTATGCCCTTGCATGCTATCCATTGATCTATTTTATTCTTCCGGAAATAATTAAGAGAAAATGGTTAAAAGCGATAGCATACTTCATATCGCTTTGCAGTCTTCTGTATGTAGCCACCTACTTTTTGTTTTGGAATGTATTTTCATTTATTGATTCTTCTTCTGGTTCTTCTAAAACAAACTATTCAGTAGCGGGTTTCTGGCCGGCCCTCAATCTTGGCTTAATGAATTTTGCCAAAGTAGCGACAGCCGCGGCAATTATTAAATATTTAAAATACTGGTGGATGAAACAAAAAGAAGGTCAACGCCTGGCGAAAGAAAAAATAAATGCAGAGCTCCAATTATTAAAAGCACAGGTTCACCCGGATTTTCTTTTTAAAACATTAAATAATATTTATACCCATGCCCTGTCCTCTTCACCCCGAACTTCCGGTATGCTATTGAAGCTGTCGGATTTATTAAGTTATATGCTGTATGAATGTGACAATCCATTGGTGCCACTGGAAAAGGAAATTGCCATGATGAAAGAATATATGCAATTAGAAAAAATTAGACATAATGATGAGCCGGAAATGGAAGTAAATATAAAGGGGGATCTGAGCGGTCAAATGATCGCACCCTTCTTATTGCTTCCATTTATAGAAAACAGTTTTAAACATTGTGCACAGATGACAGAACAGTTCTGGATCAACATGGATATAAAAATAGAAGGAAATCATTTCACCATGAAGCTGACAAATGGCATACCTGAACAAGCAGGTGACCAATCATTAATGCCTGCAAATGGATTGGCCAATGTGCAGAAGAGATTAACTTTATTATACCCCGGTAATCATGAACTAAAAATGACAATGGAACAAGAGATGTATATTGTTTTATTAAGTATCAGGCTTGATGATTCCATGATAACTGTGGATGAAGAGATCAATCCGGAAACGATCAGAAATAATGAAGACATGACAACTATTTTGAAATATGCTTCAGACTAAGAAAATAAAATGTCTTGTTGTAGATGACGAACCGCCTGCAAGAGAAATATTAAAACAACATATTGCGGGAGTTGATGCGTTGGAACTGGCAGGAACCTGTGCCAACGCAGTAGAGGCTATTTCATACTTAAAAGATCATCCCGTTGACTTAATTTTTCTTGATATACAAATGCCACAATTGTTGGGAACGAATTTCATCCGTACATTAAAATCGCCACCTAAAGTTATTTTCACAACTGCATTTCGGAAATACGCCCTTGAAGGATTTGAACTTGACGCGGTAGATTACCTGTTAAAACCAATTTCTTTTGAAAGATTCCTGAAAGGAATTAATAAAGTAATGCAAATAAATTTTCCTGTTGACCATCCCTCTTCCCCACTTAAAGAAAATCATAAGGAAGCTTCCAGCTCCTTTCTTTATTTCCGCACCGACCGGAAAATGGTAAAGGTTTTTTTCAATGACATTTTATTTATTGAAGCATTAAAGGATTATATAAAAATTGTAACCAATGGCCGAACCATTATAACAAAGTACGTTCTCACAACATTGGCTGAATTGCTTCCGGCTGATGAATTTTTACGGATCCATAAATCCTATATCGTCGCAATAAACAAAATTGAAAGCTTTAACGCCGACAGTATTCAATTAGCGAAGCATGAATTACCTATTGGAAGATTATATAAATATGATGTAGGCAGGATATTAAATGCCTCATCAGCAACCTGAAGCTTTATTTAAATATGAGAAGAACATCTGGCTATACCATTGTTCTCTTATTTATGGCTATTTTCTTTACGAATGGTATATCCTTTTCGCAGGATGCTATCATAACAGGTAAAGTAAGATATGGCAATGAGGTTTTACATGCGGCTACAATTTCTCTTGGAGGGCAGACAAAACTTACTGACGGGAATGGTGCGTTTACTTTTTCAATAAAGCCGGGAACTTATAAGATCATTATCACTCACGCAGGTTACAAAAAAATAGAACAAACAATTATAGCAGAAAAAGGCAGCACAAAAAATATTGATTTCGAAATGATACCCAATGAGCAGTTAGGTGAGGTTGCAGTGGTTGGTACCCGCTCTCTTGTTCAGCGAAGCAATTTAAATACGCCAGTTCCTGTTGATGTATTTTCTTCCGACAAATTAGTACAGACTGCTCAGTTGGGACTTGTACAAGCTTTAACTTATCTCGCTCCTTCGTTAAACACCGGTAAACAGGAATTCAATGAGCCGGTAACGCTGAGAGGAACTGCTCCTGACCACCTGCTATTTATGGTAAATGGAACCCGTCGCCATAATGCAGCATATCAGAATAATGGAAACCCGAAAAGCAGTTTAGGCCGTGGCTCCGTTAACAACGATTTAAATGCAATACCTGTTTCTGCGATTGATAGGGTCGAAATCTTGCGTGACGGGGCCTCTGCTCAATATGGTTCAGATGCAATCGCAGGTGTAATAAATATTGAATTAAAAAAAAGCATAGGTAAAGCATCTTTTCAATTGCATACCGGGCAATTTTATAAAGGGGATGGTGAAAAATTCTGGCTCGGTGGATACAAAGGTTTTTCACTAAAGAATAAAAAACTGTCTGATGACAGGCAGGGATACCTGAGTTTTGCAGCTGATCTCCGCTACCAGGGTCCCACCACCCGTGCAGGAGAATACCAGGGGACAGCTTTTTATGATATTCCATTAGGAACTCCAACGGCAGATTCTCTACTGATCAAAGCGAAGGATGACTCTGTTATTAGTGCAAGAGGTATAGATAAAAAAGAGTTTACAAGACATGACGGGATAAATAAAGTGATAAGTTCAGGTTTTATGGTGAATGGCGGTTATCCTGTCAGTAAGCGTTCAAACTTATCCCTGACATCTATGATCAATCACAAAAGAAACGAGGGTCCCGGGTCTTATCGTTTTTTTAAAAATACCAGGCAGGTAAACACGGAATTATATCCAAATGGGTTTAGACCACTTTATAAAGAGACGAACCTGGATTTTTCCATACTAACTGGCTTTGAAACAGAAACAAGAAAAAGAGGACATTTGAAACTGAATAGTTCTTTTGGAACTAACATCACCAACACGTTTTTGTCCAATTCAAACAATGCGTCCCAACAATTTACCTTAGGAAAAAATGCACCCACAACATTTTACCTCGGTAAACTTGTGTATAAACTTTTTTTAAACAATATCGGCTTTATAAAAGACTTTGCCACAGAAAACACGAGGTTAAAAACATGTAATCTTGCTGTTGGCGCTGAGTGGAGATTAGAAAACTATCAGACACATGCGGGGGATGAAGCGTCGTATAAAAATTATGATACCCGAAAGGCAGGTGGTTCGCAGCCATCAATAGGGTCAGTTAATGCATACATAAATAAAAATCGCACCGTATCGGCGGGCTATATTGATCTTGAAATAGAACCGGGTGATCGTCTTCTTATGGATTTGGCTGGCCGCTATGAATACTACAGTGACTTTGGCGGCAATATCGCAGGTAAACTTGCAGCCCGTTATCAATTCTCTGATAAATTTTCCTTGCGGGGAGCGGTTAGTAATGGATTTCGGGCACCCGGCATACAGCAACGTTTTTTTGAAGGGACCCAATCATTCAGAGGCTCTGCACAAATAAGTGGCATTTTTAGCAATGCTAGTCCGGTCACCAAAGTTTTTAATATTCCTTCGTTGGAGGCAGAAAGATCAATAAATCTTTCAGGAGGGTTTGTTTCAAAACTTTCAAGTAATATCAGCCTGACGGTGGATGCCTATTGGATACAGATAAAAAACCGCGTTGTATTAAGCGGGGTGTTTGATAGAACAAATCCTGACATTGTTGCCATCCTGGTAAATTATCCCGATATGGACTTTGTACAGTTTTATGTGAATGCCATAAATACAAGAACCCGGGGAATAGATGTCGTGTTAAATGGCAGATGGAAAATAAACAAGACCAGGCTTGAGCTAACAATGGCGGCGAGTTTCAATCGCAATTCCATTTTCGGTCCAATCAAAACTACAGCTCCTGTTTCTGATACTTCCCGATATAGGAATACATTGTTTGGCATAGAAGAAATTACGACTTTGGAAAATGATCAGCCCCGGAAAAAAATAATTTTCTCCGGAACGATCAACAAAGGCAGGTTTGGATTTGTTTTTCGCAATACTTTGTTTGGCAGTACTGCTACTGCCACAATAGTCCGCACTCCTCCTATGGATACGCTTTACAATTTTTTTTCCTCTAAAATTTTAACAGACATCAGCATCAATTACACTCCAAAATCGTGGCTGACAATTACAGCGGGGGCTAACAATATTTTTGATGTATACCCGGACAGGATAAGAGAACGCAGTATAACCGGCCTGGGGACTGCCTTATACAGCGCTGGAGCTACACCTTTCGGATCTAATGGCGGGTATTATTTTGTGAGTATGGGTTTTAAATTGTAAAATAGATTTCCGCTCTTCATTTAGGAAAAAAATTTTGACATATAAAACAAAAAAGCCTCTCGATAAATCGAAAGGCTTTTTTTAATAAATATGGCAGCTACCTACTCTCCCGCATTGTGGTGCAGTACCATCGGCCATGAGGGGCTTAACTTCTCTGTTCGGTATGGGAAGAGGTGAACACCCTCGGCAAAACCACCATAAAAAGTTTAGAGTTATGAGTTCGGAGTTAAGAGTCAATACTCTTAATTCTAAACTATAAATTCTTAACTCAATAAATTAACATATCGGAGTTGTTAGAAAAGTATCTGATAAAATAAAAAAAATTAAAGCGTACGGGCAATTAGTACTACTCAGCTTTGCTGTCACCAGCTTTATACCTGTAGCCTATCAACGTCATAGTCTTTGACGGCCCTTAAAAGTAGACTCATCTTGAGGTAGGTTTCACGCTTAGATGCTTTCAGCGTTTATCCTGTCCGTACATAGCTACTCGGCACTGCACCTGGCGGCACAACCGATACACCAGCGGTACGTACGACCCGGTCCTCTCGTACTAAGGTCATGTCCTCTCAATCTACTGACGCCCACCACAGATAGGGACCGAACTGTCTTGCGACGTTCTGAACCCAGTTCACGTGCCACTTTAATCGGCGAACAGCCGAACCCTTGGGACCTTCTCCAGCCCCAGGATGTGACGAACCGACATCGAGGTGCCAAA
>DASTZB010000078.1:0-8482 GCA_035764525.1 Chitinophagaceae bacterium
GTCGTAACCTATCAATCTCCATCTGGACTATATACTTTTCGTTCCCAACAAAATAATTTTCAAATCACATTTGAAGAAGTTACGTCAAACCGGATTAAAGGGACATTTCAAGGTGAGTTGACAAAAACAGATAATACGACCATCTTACAGATCCGAAATGGCGTATTTGATTTAGAAATCTATCCCTGAAAAAAAATCATTTACTACTAACATTCGACTTTCCTGTACTACGGCATTATTTTAGTCCACTTCGGGGAAGGTTTTGTTCATAAACCTCCTGAACAACAATTTCAACCCTTTTGAGTAAGATTTATTTTATCCTAACTTTCCCCTATGGATAATTATGCCATTGCAGAAAATTTCTCGTTGCTATCCAAGCTCATGGATATTCATGGCGATAATTCTTTTAAAGCAAGAATTTATGGCGCGGCTGCCTTTAATATTGAAAAACTTCCTAACCAGCTTGCCGAAACTCCGGCCGAGAAAATCGCTTCCATTAAAGGAATTGGCGACAGCACGGCTAAAAAAATAGCTGAAATGTTGGAAACAGGCAAACTTGGAGTTTTAAGCGAATACATCGAAAAAACACCGCCAGGTGTTATTGAAATGCTGAACATAAAAGGAATTGGTCCAAAAAAAATTCAAACCATTTGGAAAGAAATGGGGATTGAATCAATTGGAGAATTATTATATGCTTGTAATGAAAATCGTTTAACGCTTTACAAAGGCTTTGGTGAAAAGACACAGGCAAATGTGCAGGAGTCAATAGAGTTTTATCAAAGTCAACAAGGACATTTTTTATATGCTGAAGCAGAAGTTATTTTCCCTCAAATAAATTCTTACCTGCAAAAACTTTTTTCGCCTGAAAAAGTTCATGTCACAGGAGCATATCGCAGGCAAGCTTTGACGATTGAAGAAATGGAATTTGTTATTCTTGAAAATAATGATGCGATAAAACCAAAATTTCAAACGGCGCAACCACCCGAACTCTTAGAAGAGAAACAGAACACCATTTTATACAAACTTAAAAATGGTCTAAAGCTTCGTTTGCACACCGGCCAAGGTAAAATGGATGAAAGATTATTTTGCACTTCATGTTCTGAAGAATTCCTTACTGCTTTTAATAAAACATTTTCATCAATAGAATATACAGGCAAAGAGATTGGTGATGATTCGGTATTTACACAGGCTAAAATTCCTGTGATACCTCCTTTCATGAGGGAGACTGCTACGATAATTGAAAAAGCAAAGAATAAAAAATTAGGAACCCTTATTCAACCCGAAGATGTAAAAGCTATTATCCACAGTCACAGTAAATGGAGTGATGGAGATAATACACTGGAACAAATGGCGGAAGAATGCATTAAGCAGGGGCTTGAATACCTTGTTATCTCTGATCACTCAAAAGCTGCTGCATATGCTAATGGTCTTACTGAAGAAAGAATAAGAGAACAACACAGACAGGTTGACCAGTTAAATGAACAATACAAACCTTTTAAAATTTTTAAAAGCATCGAATGTGATATTCTTGGCGATGGTTCGATGGATTATAGTAATAATATTCTTTCAACTTTCGACTTAGTGATCGCATCGGTTCATAGCAATTTAAAAATGTCGGAAGAAAAAGCAATGATGCGGTTGATGAGAGCTATTGAAAATCCTTATACAACGATATTGGGGCACATGACAGGACGACTGTTATTAAGCCGTAATGGGTATCCTGTTGATCATAAAAAAATAATTGATGCCTGTGCCGCAAACCATGTAGTGATAGAGTTAAATGCACATCCCCGAAGATTGGATATTGATTGGCGATATATTGATTATGCAATTGACAAAGGTGTTTTGATCTCTATAGATCCTGATGCTCATTCTCTTGAAGGCTATAACGATATAAGATATGGAGTTTTGGCTGCGCAGAAAGCTGGTTTAACAAAAGAAGAAAACCTGAGCAGCTTTTCGTTGAAAGAGTTTGAGAAATTTCTTGCTGAAAGAAAAAAGAAAAAAAAGATATAATACTCAATAATTATGGAGAAGATCAGGATCGCAACAGCTCAGTTTGAACATAAAAGCAATGATAAAGATTATAATCTCTCTGTAATTGACAAGTTATCAAACAAAGCAGCTGCGGAGGGAGCAAAAATGATCGCTTTTCATGAATGTTCAATTACAGGCTACACTTTTGCACGCAATCTTTCAAGATCTCAAATGCTGGAATTGGCTGAGTTGATTCCTGGTGGTAAAAGCATTGAGAAATTAATTCAGATAGCAACAGAAAATAATATCGCAATTCTGGCTGGTTTATTTGAAAAAGACAAAGACGATAATTTATTCAAAGCTTATGTATGTGTAGATAAGAATGGACTTGTTGCAAAGCATCGAAAACTACATCCATTTATAAATCCATATTTGAATGCCGGCGACCAGTATACTGTCTTTGAATTTGAAGAATGGAAATGCGGTATATTGATCTGCTATGACAATAATGTAATAGAAAATGTGAGAGCTACGGCTTTACTTGGCGCCAATATAATTTTCATGCCGCACGTAACCATGTGTACGCCATCAACAAGACCTGGTGCAGGTTTTGTTGATCCCGAACTTTGGAAAAACAGGAACAATGATCCTGCTACACTTCGTAAAGAATTTGATGGATCAAAAGGAAGAGAGTGGTTGATGAAATGGCTACCGGCCAGAGCTTATGACAACGGTGTGTATGCAGTCTTTTCAAATCCTATCGGAATGGATGATGATCAGTTAAAAAATGGATGTTCAATGATCGTTGATCCATTTGGAGATGTGATCGCTGAATGCAGATCGTTGAATGATGAATTTGTGATCGCTGATCTAACTCCCGAAAAACTTACACAGGCCGGTGGTTTTCGATACAGTCAGGCAAGAAGACCTGAACTTTATAAAGATGTTATTGGCGCGGATCATAAAGCAGAGCTAAAGATTAGCTGGTTGAATCCAGATAAAAGCAAATCTAATTAGCAACTGGCAGCTCTACATAAAAAGTACTACCCTCTCCAGTTCTTGTTTCAAACCATATTCTTCCGCCTGCCTGTTCAGCTATTCCTTTGCACATAGCAAGACCCAGACCTGTACCGGATGATTTAGTTGTGAAGTTGGGGATAAATATCTTTGATTGCATTTCTTTGGGAATGCCTTCGCCATTATCTTTTATACTTATCTGAATAACTCCATCTTTCTGTACTTCGTTCAATTCAATATCACATTTTCCTTTACCATTGCAAGCTTCAATCGCATTTTGAATAAGATTGGTAAATAGACGGTTCATCTGGGTCTTGTCAGCTCTTACCATCACTTTGCCGGGCACAGTATTCAACTTCAATTCCCCCTCGTGACTTGTTTTATAAAGATTATCTAATGACCTAATTACTTCATTGATATCAAAGGTTTCAATGTTGGTGTTGCCAATATTTGCAAACTGTGAAAAGTCAAATGCAATTTTTGACAAATGATCTATTTGTTCAACGAGTGTCTTGGCAACCTTTCCCGTCAACTCTTTGACATTATCCGAATTATTATCAATTGATTTTTGAAGAAATTGAATACTCAACTTCATTGGCGTCAATGGATTTTTAATTTCATGCGCCACCTGTCTTGCCATTTCCCGCCAAGCTCCTTCTCTTTCGCTTTTTGCCAATGCCTCGGCACTTACTTCCAATTTAGTTACCATTTTATTGTATTCTCTTACAAGACCTCCAATTTCGTCATTTCTTTTCCAATCTATTTCTTCATTTGTTTTTCCAAGACTTACCTCTCTCATTTTTTCACTAATGAGTAAAAATGATCTTGTAACACGATTTGTGATAAATAATGCAATGACACCTGCGATCAGGAAAATAAAAGCATTCAAATTAATTATCGTGACAAGAAAATTTGATATCTCCTGTTTTAATTGTTGTTGTGATAAAAAGTAAGGAATATTAATATAGGCATAAGCGATACCATCTTTACCCCTCAGTGGAGCATAACTGCTCATATAATTGATATGCGCAAGCTTTTCCTGCTGCACATGTTGTACCTGGTGTCGTTTATTAAGATAATAAAAGGCCTGCGGATCCATTTTGTTACTTAAAAAGTTTTCCCTGTAAATAACGGGTTGCGAAGTAACATGTAATGTTCCGCTTGTATCATACACGTTCACATCCACCCCATGTATTTCAGCAACATCGTTTACCAGGTTTTGAACATCCTGGTTTGAGATAGAATCATATATCGCTAATTGATCATCGAACACCTGCCGGTCATCAAGTCTCTTTTCCATTTCTTTTATCATAACCTCCATTGTCTTACTTAATTTTTCCTCATTGTTTTGTTTATACCTTACAATAAAAAAGGAAATAGTTGACACACCGATGATAACAAAAGAAAGTATGCTGATAAAAATAATGGTGCCGTGAATTTGGGTACGAATATTCCATTCCAATATCCTGCGTAGTTCATTTGCATTGCCACCAAGACGAAGCAATAGGATCAACAAATTAAAAAAAGCAACCAGGAAAAGGAATACGCAAAATATATAGGAAAATAAAGTGATAGCCTCTAAAGCATTTGCCTTATTCCTTGCTACTACAATTATTTTGTTACCAGCCGCTTTATACCAAAGTTCGGTGGATGTGGTTGTGGTTTTTTTCTTAAATGTTTCAGCTGGTACATCTACTGAATCAAGTATGGTCGGAAAAGGATATTTATTACGGGGACCTGTAGAAAGTACACCATTTAAATATATCCCATAAGAATATATCTCGGATTGCTCATCGCCTCCAACATCAGACTCTTTGAAAAGCTCCGCAACGATCGCATCATTCTCATCTTGTTCAGGATCAGAGATGATATAGAAATAGCCGATGATTCTGCCATTGTTATCGGTTACTGTTCTCTTAAAAATAAAAGTGTACTTGTCAAAAGTTTTTTCGTAATAATATAAACTATCAACAGTGGTTTCTTTTGCATTTACGCGAAGGTTTGTTTCCCAGGTGTTGATAGGTTGGGGGTCTTCATTAAACAATGGCTTTTTATCTGCATCGTACACATATAGCTTGGAATTGTACCGAAACGGGAAAACGCTTTTATGCATGATACTGTCCCTTAAAGAAATGGCAAGATTTTCATTTCTAAACCGGTAAAAGTTGGGAGCCAGGAAATCGTTATCAATATATGCAAAGGAAACCCCCAGCTCCTTTTCATTATAAGGATCTGTTCTGTCATCTATCCGATTGGCCAACGCAATACGTGACTGCCATTCCTTTTCACGATTAGCATCAATAATGATTGCGGTAATAGAAACAGAAAAAAGAAATATCCAGAACAAAGCGGCAGCCATTGTCTGCCGTTGATTATTTATTCCGAACTTATCGAGGCGTGATATCCATATATAAAAGATCAGCCAGCCGAGAACTGCAATATAAAATACAAGCAACGGGTGGTCTACTTCAAATGTGAGAAAAGTAAGCCCAGCCACGGCAACAACCAGGTAAACAGGAAAAAAATTATTTTTAAATGCGATCGACAATAAAGGGATCATGATACGCATAAAATAATAATATCCCACAGCAAGAATTGACAAAGCAATAAAGCCAAACACTGTATAAGGAGAAAGGCTGAAAAAATTGATCACATCAAATGAAATGCTAGAATCGGCAGCAAGACTTCTGATAATATACGAAACAATAAAAGTTAAAATAATAACAACCAGGCTGGCAATACATCCTATAACGGTTCCTTTTTTTCCTGAGGGCACATTATAAAAACCTGTTTTATCGAGTTTTTGCCAGGCAAATAATATTATCCAGCAAAATAGAATTACGTTGATCAAAAGATCTCCCAACGACTTATGAATAAGATTTGATCCATATACCTTGGGATCGAATAATTGAAATTGCCGAAGGTTTACAGGGATTGAAGTATAGTAACCAACCATTCGTAATAACAACAGAACGACAAATAGAAAAACAAGTCCATTCCAAAAACCATATTGCCTTGCTGTTTTCTCTGCCATAAAATGTATGTAGATCAGCAACAGTAATATGGCGGCTAATTTCAAATAGGTAGCAATCGTCTCGGATGGCTTGTTTGATTGAGTTTGTGGAGAAACATAAAAAAGTATATCCCCTGAAAGGCTTTTAATAGGATAGTCCGTCTGCAACCCTGAAATCAAAATAATCGATGCGGCGCTTGTGCTGTATTCAAACCTATCTGACAGGCTGGCGAAATAACGATACATGATAGGTATCATTCCCACGGTAATGATCGAATCATTGTCATTTGCATCGACAATTGTTTTTTTACCACATAGATAAAACCCATTTCCTTTCTCAATCCGTTTGAAATAAAAAGTATCAGGGCGGCTAAAAATTTCATCTGGAGGATATATTCGTTGATTGCTCCAGAATGATAGTTTAATGGCGTTAATTGTTTTTTTAAAAACAAATATTCCTGTGCTTTTTTTATTGAGTTTAGTGAATTCTGTTAAGGTCTGTGTTTTTTCAGCAAGCCTTTTTATAAGCAAAGTGTCTGCGACAAGATCATTAAACTTTTTTTGCTCACTATGAATATAATTTTCAAGTTTATTGACTTCAAGTTTGAATGACCTTGTCGGTGAAAACGAATCAGCAAAAAGAAATGACAGCAGGTATAAAATAACTGCACCCACTAACCATGTATGTGGTTTGGGAAGAATATGACTTAATTTTTTCAACTGCTCAGGTCCGTTTTTTTATACTGTTCCAGATGGAGTCCATTTCTATCAGGGTCATATCTGCCAGGTCTTTTCCGCTTCGTGTGGCTTCTTCTTCCATTTGGGTAAACCGCCGGATAAACTTCTTATTTGTCACTTCCAGCGCATTTTCGGCATCAACTCGCAAAAACCGTGCATAATTGATCAACGAAAATATAAGGTCGCCAAATTCTTCCTCCACTTTCTTATGCTTCCTTGCTAACTCATCATGAGCTGCTGATTGCCAATCACCAATTGCTGATCTTAACTCTCTCATCTCTTCCTCTACTTTTTCCCAAACCTGTTCTTTGTTTTCCCATTCAAATCCAACCTGCTTTGCCTTTTCCTGCAGCCGCATTGCTTTTACGATAGCCGGCAACGACTTAGGAACGCCACTTAAAATAGATTTTTTGCCCTCCTTCAGCTTGAGCTTCTCCCAATTTCTTTTCACATCCTCTTCATCATTCACCTTTACATCGCCATAAATATGAGGATGCCTGGCTATCAATTTTTCGCTTATTCCATTGATCACTTCTTCAAGAGTAAATTTATTTTGCTCCACCCCGATCTTTGAATAGAAAACAATATGCAATAAAAGGTCACCAAGTTCTTCCCTTAGGCCATCCCAATCCTCTTCGGTGATCGCATCGGCGAGTTCATAAGTCTCTTCTATTGTCATATGGCGCAAAGTTTGAATCGTCTGCTTTCTGTCCCACGGGCATTTTTCACGCAGGTCGTCCATTATGGAAATAAGTCTTAAAAATGATCCGGATAAATTTGACATATTGAAATTTTAGATCTGGTAAAAGGTTAATGCAAAAAACAAAACAAACAATAATATGAGTGAAATAACACAAAGAATATTAAAAATTATAAATTTTAAGATCGTTTTACCCCAACCCTGTTTGTAAAAATTTCTAATAGCTTTTATTGTATAAAAAAGCCCTGTCAGGATCAATATTGCCTGTACAATCCCTATTCCCTTCCAGTGTGTTTGTTCATGCAGTTTATCTAAGCCAAAATAAAAAAGCAACAACAGGAATGTAAAAACGTACAAGTGAATGAGGAATACGCCATGGTCGGCAAAATAATATTGCTTCCTACGACGTATATAAAGAAGTTTCAGGAATAAAGCATAAAGCGGTAATGATACAAACAAGAGATAAGGAATAGAATGAATGAATTTATTGATCAGCTCGACCTCAATTTTTTGCTGGTCGCCTTTATACTTTTCATTTAGCCCGACAGCTTTTCTTGTGAGGATCTTTGATAAACCGGCATCTCGTTTGTTTTTCGGTAATATTTTCTGAACAGAGTCATACTCTCTTAAAGTTTTGTAATTACTTATGTCGCTTCCGAAATTGAAATTAACTCCACGCTTTGAGTATTTATTTTTTACCATCGAATCTCGTTTCTCACTTTCATTTACATCCTTATAGCCCAAAAGGGCAAGTCCTTTTACTATGTCCGCAGAATCTTCTTTTGCCTTTGCATTTCTAAGCGCTTCTTCTTTGATCGTATTAAAGCCTTCTTCTACTTTGACTCTTCGATTAGTTACAGAAACATCATTTTCTGAAACATGAAACACGGAAAAGAATACAAGAAAGAAAACTGCTGACGTGAAAACATACATCCTCACAGGATGCAGGTATTTTTTTCGGCGACCAAGCATATATTCCCTCGATAAGAAGCCTGGTTTAAATAAAAGATCTTTCAACGTAACAAAAAAAATTCCGT
>DASTZB010000079.1:0-4226 GCA_035764525.1 Chitinophagaceae bacterium
GGTGCTGACGCCGCTCTGGTTTGATGAAACAAATATTCCAATACTATCACTTGGAAAAAACCCTGTTGTTGTAATAAATCCATCAATACCACCACCATGTTCTACACGATAGTGACCGCGATAACTGCTCAACATCCATCCTAAACCATAACCGGAAATATGAACATCAGGATTATCAGCACTGGGGGCGCCACCACCCATTGCCATTTGAATTGTGATGGCATCGTTTCTATAGGCAGCAGGAATAATTTCTTTTCCCTCGTATTTACCATTATTGATCCAGGTGATCAGCCATTTGGCCATATCTTTTGCACAGCTGTTTACTGAGCCAGCCGGTCCCATTGCATCAATATTTCTATACGGGATTGCTTTGAGTGAAGAATCCTTTGTTGCAAATGCCAGGGAATGATCAGCAGATTTTTCCATATCAGTGGTGGAAAGATTGGTATTATCCATTCCCAATGGTTTCAAAATTCTTTCCTTCATATTTTCTTCCCAACTCTTGCCGGTAATTTTTTCAATGACTACTCCCTGCGCCAAAAACATGAAATTATTGTATTGCCATTTTGCTCTTAGTTCAGCTGTCGGTTCCATATATTGTATCCTATCGAGCAATTCACTTCTTGATGCCCATGACGCATACCATGAAAGATCATGCCGTGGTAAACCAGTACGATGACACATCATATCTCTTAGTGTGCAATGATCATTTGTGTATTCATTTTGAAATTTTAGTTCGGGTAAATAAGTGCGAACGGGTTTATCAATATCCAGTTTGCCTTCTTTTTCAAGCATGCCAAGAATAGAGGCAGTAAATGCTTTCGTACACGAGCCGATAGCAAATTGTGTGTTTTCAGTTACCGGTAACTTTTTATCAAGATCACGATAGCCAAAGCCTCCTGTATAAACCACTTTATTTTTTTCAACAACGGCAATAGTTACACCAGCAGCATTCCAGTCTTTCAAAACTTTTAAAGCAAATGTGTCGAGACCTTTAAGCCGTGGATCAGTTGGTGGTTGTGCCGCAGCACAAATAAATAAAACAGCAGTGCTGAAAAATATAAATAACTTTTTCATACAGTAGTTTTTGATGATGAAGAGAAGCCGGCCGAAGTTATGGAATAAGGAATTGATTATTTAAGAGCCTGGTCAAGGTCAGTAAGAATGTCCTGAATGTTCTCCAGACCCACACTCATCCTGATCAAACCGTCAGTGATACCATATTTTTCACGACTTTCTTTGGGTGTACCTGCATGCGTCATTGATGCAGGATGGCAAAGTATACTTTCTGCCGTACCTAGAGAAACAGTACGGACGCACATTTTAAGGTTATTCATGAAATCAATACTTGCCTTCAATCCATTTTTCATTTCAAAACTTAACATGCCACCGCCGTGTTTCATTTGTTTCATTGCTACTTTATGATCGGGATGCGATCCAAGACCCGCATAGTTTACTTTCGAAATTGCTGAATGAGTATTGAGAAACTCCGCCACTTTCATTGCATTAAAGCAGTGACGTTCCATTCTTAATTCAAGTGTTTTCATTCCCTGGGTTAAAAGAAATGCATCAAATGGATTGCTATTGACACCAAGAATGCGGTAAGTTTTCTTAACAGGCCCATTCATTCTTTCCAAATCTTTCCCTAACAAAACACCACCAATGGCTGTGCCATGTCCGTTTAAAAATTTTGTGGTACTGTGAAAAACAAAATCAACTCCAAAACGAAATGGCTGTTGTAAATAGGGTGTTGCAAAAGTATTATCGACAGCTACGAGCAGGTTATTTGCTTTGGCAATCTTAGTTAATTCTTCAAGATCTACGCATTGAATTGTTGGATTCGCGGGAGTTTCCAGGTACATCATTTTAATTTCAGGATTGGCTTTGATCGCTTCTGTTGCTTTATTCAAATCCCTGAGATCAACAATAACCGGCTCAACTCCAAACTGCGGAAGAATTCTTGTTATCATTTCTTCAAGACCACTGTAAAGAGAGTAATGCGAAAGGATCTTATCACCTTTTCTCAGGCTACTGATCATTAAAGTTGTCAATGCTGCCATGCCTGATGCATGGAGAAATGCTTTTAGTTGTAAAGGATCTTGCGCATCGTTTTTTAATCCAAATGCTTCCAATGCGGCAATTTTATTTTCTGCTTCTGTAAAATTTGGATTACCCCATCGGCTATAGATATATCCTTCCTCTTCGCCGCTGAAACGACGCATCCCCTGTTCAGCTTCATCATAAACAAACGTTGATGAGGCATAAATTGGAGTGACATGTGCATATAACGGGTCTTGCTTGTGACCGGCATGCAATGCAGCCGAGCCAAAACCTGAAAGTGGAAAACTTTTATCCATATTAAAATTTTTGATCACGATATTTATCGGAAGAGAAACTGATAACTGAATCTCAAAAGTAAATGATTTCAACCTCAGCTGTAAAAGCTTCAAACAAATCACTACCAAGCAATCGAACCATGAAAGATACTCTTTCACAATTAGCCGCCTATAATATATGGGCTAACCAAAAACTACTGGACATCATTCTTGCTTTGCCGGAAGAAAAACAAAAACAGCAAGTGATCAGCAGTTTTAATAGTTTATATACCACTCTTCTGCACATGTATCATGCAGAAAGTGTTTGGTGGCAAAGAATGAAACTGCAGGAAAGATTTAATTTGCCAATGGAAACCTTTAAAGGTTCAATGCAAGAACTGTCTAATGAGCTATTGCAACAAAACCGACAATGGCAACAATGGGTAGATACGGCAACTGAGCCAATGCTTGATCATGTGTTTCAGTATTACAGCCAGAAAAAAGAATCTTTTAAGCAGCCTATCTCCCAAATGCTACTGCATGTATTCAATCATGGCACATATCATCGTGGACAATTGGTTAATATGCTTCGTCAATTAGGTATTGAAAAAATTCCTCAAACTGATTTTATTGTTTGGAGCAGGAAGAAATAAAAGATATTTCAGAATTTTACCAGCTTTGATTTCACATCTTCTTAAAATGGTGGTAAATTAGGATTATATCTTCACAACCCACCTCATATGCCTTGCAAGATTGGCATAATTGGAATTATTAATAAAGCTAGAGTAGCTCATCATACATTCCATAACCTGATAACTTTACTTTTAACATCATCACTATTTCTTGTTCCTGGTGTTTTCCGCTCTCAGGCATTTTATATCAAAAAATACACTGTTAATGATGGCTTGCCTGCATCATATATTATTTCCCTGTACCAGGATAGTTATGGCTTTTTATGGATCGGCACCTTTAATGGCCTGAGCCGTTTTGATGGGAAACAGTTTGTGAATTATGGTTATGAAGCAGGGTTGCCGCATATCATTGTTGATGCGGTATATGAAGATAACCAGCATCGTTTATGGTTGGGAACCCGGAACGGGATGGCACAGTTAAAAGGAAAACATTGTGTGATTTATCCTGTTGATGACGGACAGGCGATCAATTATGTTTTTGGTTTCAAAGAAATGAAAGATGGGAATTTATGGGCACTTACCAACAAAGGGGTTTACCAATTTGAGAAAGATTGTTGGAAAAAAATAAAACTCTACCCGGGCTTTGAAAATCATGATTGTCATAATATAATCGAATCTGACAGTGGGTTGCTAATTAATTATCACCATCATATCGTATCAAAAAAAACGGATGGTTCTTTTCAACTACTTGGTACAGTATCGCATGATGACGGCCATCCGGCATTTGGGCAACTCTATCAACGGGATAGCAGTTTATACCTGAACAGGGTAGATAAATATTTTGAAATAAACGGAAAAGACAGTCTATCACTTTTTGAAGAAGACCTTCATAACAAAAACATAGTGAACACTTTTAAAGATAGTCATGGTTGTTTTTGGGTCTATACATTAAAGGATCAACTGATGGTTTCGGCTCCCGGCGAAAAACAGAATTTTAGTTTTAAGATGCCGGTGCAGCTTATCTCTCACTTTTTTGAAGACCGCGATGGAACGGTGTGGATAGCCGGAATCGATGGTTTGTACAAGGTGAGATCGCAGATATATAAAAATTTTCAACAGGCTTTTTCACCTGTACTGGGAGGTCATTGCAATGTTGCAAGGATTTCCGAAAATCAATTATTAATCAGCGGTGAAAATGACAATTTGTTTATTGCGGAACCCGGTGGTTTAAAAAATGATTTCAATATTCATCAGGTAAAACAAACCGCTTCACATCTCG
>DASTZB010000080.1:0-4846 GCA_035764525.1 Chitinophagaceae bacterium
ATTTCAAAAATTGCATAAGCAAGAGAAAATGCAGATAACACCCAACCAAACTGTTCGTTGCTTAAATGGAATTCAGAAATGATCCTTTTACCAACGAGACCTACAGAAATTCTGTCGAGATAAGTAATGAACATTAACGAGAAAAGAAAAATAAGCACACGATAACGATATGGGAGTATCCGGTTCATTGACTGCTATTAAAGATATTCTTTTCCGAAACACCTGGGCAATACTCTGTTTATTCAACACCAACAACGGAATAATTTTCTTATCTTTTGCTATCATGTATGAAGTATTGACAAGATCATTGCTGGCTAAGGCATCTTTTAGTGAAGAAGACTTGCAGAAATGCAAGAATCATTTTGTTCCCAAAAAAATAAGGAAGAGACAATATGTATTGCAGGAAGGTGATGTTTGCATCAGATCAATCTTTATTGAAAAAGGTTCGTTGTATTCTTATACCATCGATGACAAAGGCACACAGCATGTCATCCAGTTTGCATTTGAAGGCTGGTGGATCGGTGACCTCTATAGTTTTTTAACCAGTGAGCCATCAAAAATGAATATCGAGGCGCTGGAGGATAGTGATGTGCTCACTATTGACCGGCAGGATCATTTCAAACTTTTAAGTGAGGTACCTAAATATGAGAGTTACTACAGGATACTATTCCAGGATGCCTATGTGGCATTGCAACGCAGGGTATCAAGTACGATCGGTTTGACCGCAGAAGAAAAATATCAACGGTTGATCAACCAATATCATGCATTCATTAATCGTGTACCTCTTCATTTGATCGCTTCTTACCTGGGTGTTTCTCCCGAAACATTGAGTCGTATCAGGAAACAAATGCTTCACCAATAGGCCTTGACATTTATCAAGCTTTTTTTCTGTTAAATGTCATTGGAGCTGCCCCCTGCTTCAAATTAGCTTGCACCTATTAACCAAAAACAATTGAAATGAAACACCCAACACTCAAAACAGCATTCCTCATCTTTTCAGCACTCTTCGTGATAGCGGTTTTTCAAAGCTGCCAATCAGCAGGCGGTGCTAACAGTGGTACAGCCGATAATATTGACAGTCTTAAAAAAATTGCATTGGACCTAGCTGCCAATAATGAAACCCTTACAAAAAATCTAAAGACATTTGATGACCTGGATTTTGATGTATTCACCAACCAAAAATGGGACAGGTTAAAAGAAAGTCATGCGCAGAATATAAAAGTCTATTGGCCCGACGGACACATGACGGAGGGTATCGATACACATATTGAAGACCTGAAAAAACTTTTTGTATATGCACCCGATACAAGAATCAAGGAACATCCTATCAAATTTGGTTCGGGTAAATACACACTGGTTACAGGTGTGTTTGAAGGCACATTTATTAAACCAATGCCGATAGGCGATGGAAAATTCATTCAACCGACCGGTAAAGCATTTAAAATGCCTATGGCAACGGTAGGAATTTGGGAAAATGGTATCATGACAGAGGAACATTTATTCTGGGACAATCAGACTTATGTAAAACAGATAGGGTTACAATGATGTTTTGATCGTTAAAGTCGAACGTGCCGAACAACGACATTAAAAATAAAGTAGGCAACAGGGAAGCTGAAAACTGTTTAGAGTAAGCGCCAAAAACTAAATTGAAAGAAAATGACCACGGTAGTAATTCGTCACAAAGTAGGTAACATTGACAAATGGTTGAAAGGACACCAGGATCGGGTTGATATATTCTCAAAATTTGCGTCCGGGTTTCAAACTTTACAGGATACGAACGATCCAAATTCGGTTGTGTTGGTTGCACAGGTTTTTGATGTGGACGCCATGCAGGCTGTTATGAGTAACCCGGATATCATTCAAAAGATCGCAAAAGAAAAACACACCGTTCTTGAACCTATTACTGTTTCAATACCAGTTGCTGTGGCGGAAACAGTATAAGATTAGCTGCTTTTAAAACTGATTTTAAATATATAAAGCCAATGAAACATTGGCTTTATTTTCTTCTCGACGAGTTCCCGGTATTGAGAATTTATTTTATAAACAACTTATGTTAGGATTGAATGGCATGAACATACCGGATGGATTAGGTTCGTACAACCAAACATGAAGGCTCCAATGTGGTATGGGTAGGGGGGTGCCACCAACCATAAAAGGCTGACTGCCGAACATGGGTGGAGGCTGCCCAACATTTACAACAATGTATTCCAAAGCTACAAGGCGTAGCTCTCCGTCAGATCCTTTTGCATAAAGTACCACCTCTGGTTTCAGCGGATCAAAACCAGGATCAACAAGCGAGGGATTAACCCAATGAAAACCCATTCCACCCAGACCCGGTACTGAAACACACTCGTTGGTTGGTTCGTATCCAGCCTTAATAGCTTGCGCAGTAGAATGAAATTTCGCAGTCGCAGCCCGAACTGATTGAAGTAATTCGGCATCGGCTGTTCTTCCCACTCCAACCCCGAATGTTGCCGATCTATCAACGTCTGTGCTATGTGAGGTGGATGCCGGTGTCTCTTCTGCTGTGTTATTCCTTAATTCTTTTTTACAGGAAATGGATAGAAGCATCAGCAATGAGGGCAAGAGAAATCTTCCGAAAAATGAATTCTTTTTCATGTCAAAAATTTTTGTGTTAAAAAATATTCCGTTTCCTGGAGAGGGCAAGGAGGAGAGGACTAGAAAGCTTTCTTCTTTTGAATATACGCAAAATCTTTTGACTGAAATAGAAACTTTAATTATAGCAGAAGAAATATTATCAAGCCAGTTGTTGGCGCAATGGTTGATACTTGAAATGCCCTTATGATGTTGTTGGTCAGGCGATCAACAAAAACATGGCGATCAACAACGTGCTTAATTGTCGAAAGTCAATTTCTTTAATGCTCATTATTAAGATGAAAGTAAATTATTATTTTGTTGAATGACTTTATTTCAATTCAAACTGCTTGATAAAACTGAGCAAATAGAAACAGTATGGGATTCCCCACTTTTAGCAACAATAGAGGACGATGATTTTATTTATGATCTTCATCAAATACATTCTTTTTACGCTGAAGTTAAATACAGAAAGCCGGGAAGAACGCTTAATAGAATGAAAGCTTTTAAGAATCAGAATTTCTTGAAACCTTACCTTGATAAGATTAAAATTGATTTATAAATTGTTCTATAGTTCAGTTGTCTTACTATGTAGCTTCTTCGTTTGTCATAACCTGAAAGCGCAAATAAAACAGAAATCATTATCAAAAAGCTAATAACGTGCATTGGAAAAGATAGCCGGCCTTTGCACAAACAGTAAATAGTTATTTCTATTAAGGAATACCTGCTTTGTTATGGTATTTGCGTCATCAGTGATACAGATCCCTTATTTGAACTATTCAGCGCCGCTTCCTGGCCATCTATCAGGATTTTTCCGCCAACGGCACTACCATCAATACTATTAACTACCAAATTAATAATTCGTCTATCGCCTGGTGCATTAAATGCATATGCCCATGCTGAATTAACACTACTTATATATCTTATTTCGCCGTTAGCATCTGTACAACTGATATTCATAATACCTTGACCTGAAATAAAATATTGAACAGTATGCCTCACGTCATGTTTACTACATGAGCAGAAGATAAGTGCAGAAAAAATAACCGTCACAAATAATAGTTTTCGCATAGTAAAGATTTTTTTCATTTTCTAGAGTTGATTAAATGATCCTTCAATTTTTTGAACCGGCTGAAGAACACGTAATGATAGCAGGACGATCTTTTGGGAGTAGTATCAGTACGGATTATTCAGAAGCGTTTTTCCCGGATATTTTCGATTTTATTCTACACAAATCTACTATACTACTATTGTAAATACAAGCTAATCGGAATGAAATTTTACGATGTCGCATTTTTACTAATGACATCCTTCCTGTTATGACACCAACAGCGGCTGAAAAGTTAGTTTAATTTAACATCAAGTTTCTTAACGATCAATTATAAAAGCTATGCATATATAAAATGAAAATCAAAACGAACAGATCCTGACCATTCGATAGATGATTTTTATCGCTTCCATGTTATGAGGTTTTCGTAACTTAACGAGACATACTAAAACGTTTCGTTATGGTTTCCCATAAGCTAAGTATTAATAATATAGAATATGAGATAGAAGCGGATCCCACAATGCCGTTGCTATGGGTGATCCGTGATCTCGCAGGTCTTACCGGAACAAAATTCAGCTGCGGCATTGCTCAATGTGGAGCATGTACAGTTCATTTTAATGGTAATCCGGTACGATCATGTATTATTCCTGTTTCTGCAGCAGTCAACCAGGAGATCACAACTATCGAAGGCCTTTCTCCTGACAATAGTCACCCTGTTCAAAAAGCCTGGATAGATGAACAGGTACCGCAATGCGGGTATTGTCAAAGCGGACAAATAATGACTGCAGCCGCTTTGCTTAAAAAAATTAATGATCCTACCGATAAAGATATTGATACGGCAATGCAGCAAGTTCTTTGCAGATGTGGCACCTATCCACGGGTAAAAAAAGCTATTAAAACAGCAGCTAAAATGATGAAGGCTTAAAAACATTTATTTAAATTCTTCTGATTGTTATGAAAACAGCAAATAAAATACAGCGAAGAAAATTTATCCAGCTTGCAGCCATGTCGGCAGGAGCTGCTCTTGCTATCGGATATCTGCCTGGCATAGGTGATAAATCCAGGATTGTTAATCTCATAAAGACAGGTACTCCGGGAATGGGATTGAATCAATATATTTTCATTGATATTTCTGGAAAGATCACTTTGTTCAATCATCGTCCTGAGATGGGGCAGGGGACTTACCAGGCAATTCCCATGATC
>DASTZB010000081.1:0-4022 GCA_035764525.1 Chitinophagaceae bacterium
AGTTGTTTATAACGCTCCGCCATAAAAAACAATTCAAGCGGGAAGGCATATAGTTTTGGGTTCTCATAAAACTTGGGAAGGAAGGGGTTATCAGCAAACTCTTCGAGCACAAGCCTTGCATTGAAATGCCGCGACAACAAATGTGATAAGGTGGTTTTGCCGGCGCCAATATTTCCTTCTATCGTGATAAAATGATAATTCATGCTCTAATGTGGTGATTTGCTAATATGTCCCGATAGCTAACGGGATGCTAATGAGAGTTGCAAAATAATTGAAATGCCAATTTATAATTTGATTTAAGAATAGATTGTGGATAAGTCCGCAAAATTCAAAACAATCCTTTAGTCTGCGATCTTTCTTACTTCCAAATTATCAGGGCATTCCTCCAATAATTCTGCGATTGTTTTTTTTAAAACAGGATGTTGCAAGGTGGGATCAATTTCGGCAAGTGGGACGAGAACAAACCGCCTGTTTTGCACTTCGGGATGGGGGATCTTTAAAAATCGCAGATCATGGATCTCATTTCCAAAAAGTATAATATCTATATCAATGATCCGCGGTCCCAATTTTTCTTCTCTTATTCTGCCCATCTCGTTTTCGATCTTTAGAATCTTTCTCATCAGCTGGCGTGCATTTAATGAAGTAGAAATTTCCAATGCCTGGTTTAAGAAAGATGGTTGATCGGTTTTCCCCCAAGCTTCTGTTTCATAAATAGATGAAGATTTTGTTAAAGAACCACATTGTTCATTTATCAATGCGATCGCCTTGGAAAGATTCTCTTTGCGATTTCCTAAATTGCCTCCTATCAATAAATGAGCAGTATTCATAAGACCAAATTCGGGGAAGGCGCAAATATCTTTATTTTTACCGTCTTAAATAATTTGACATGGGTGGTTTCTTTAAAATGTTTTTCGCATCATTATTGGCATTGATCATTTTCTCTGTCATCGGTTTTTTTCTTTTCCTGGTATTAATTGCAGGTCTTGCTAAAAGTGAGACACCGTTAGTTGAAAAGAATTCCGTGCTGGTGGTCAACCTGGGTCAATTGTTCCAGGAGCAAAAGATGGAAAGCCCATTGGCTAGTTTTAGCAGCAATGATGAATTGAGTGTGCCGGGTGTTTATGATGTTGTTCGTCTACTTCAAAAAGCAGCGAAAGATAATAAAATAAAAGGCATTTACCTGCAAAGCGGAATTAACCCAAATGGTTTTGCAACCTCTGAAGAAATACGAAACGCATTGCTTGCATTTAAGAAGTCGGGTAAATTCATTATTGCTTACAGTGAAATGATGAATCAAAAATCATATCATGTAGCAAATGTGGCTGGCAAGATTTATATAAACCCCAAAGGTTTTTTTGACTGGACTGGCTTTAGTTCCGAGTTATTGTTTCTAAAGGGAACACTGGAAAAATTAGATATAGAACCGCAGATCTTTTATGCGGGTAAATTTAAAAGTGCCACAGAACCTTTGCGTACCGATAAGATGACGCCGGAAAATAAATTGCAGACATCCGTATGGCTCGGCGACCTGTATGCTCATTTTCTGCAAAAAACTTCTGAGGAAAGAAAGATAGATACAGCCACACTTCATCAATATGCGAATGAAGCAGCCATTCAAACACCGCAGGATGCAGTGGAGAAGAAATTAATTGATGCGGTGAAATATGATGACGAAATAAAAGATGAGATAAAAACGAGATTGAATTTGGGAAAATATGATAAGATAAATTTCATTTCCATAAACAGTTATTTCAAAGCCGGCTCATACAAAAAAACATCAGGAGAAAAGATTGCCTTGATCTATGCAGAGGGGAATATAATTGACGGCGGCGGTGATCAGCAGGGACAGATCGCAAGCGCAGAGTATATAAAATTGATCCGTAAAGCAAGACTTGATAAAACAATTAAGGCAATTGTTTTTCGTGTGAACAGCGGCGGTGGCAGTGCCCTGGCAAGTGAAACGATCTGGCGTGAACTTTCATTGGCAAAAAAGGAAAAGCCGGTTGTGGTGAGTTTTGGTGACGTGGCCGCGTCGGGTGGTTATTACATTTCCTGTGGTGCCGATAGCATCTTTGCTAGTCCTACAACGATCACTGGTTCGATTGGAGTGTTCGGCATCATCCCGAATATGGAAGGCTTTTTCAAAAATAAATTGGGAGTAACCTTTGATGGTGTGAAGACCGCTCCATATGCTGATCTCGGCGCTATTTACCGACCAATGAATGAGAATGAAAAGAAATTTGTACAGCAAAGCATTGATGAGATCTATTTAAGTTTTAAACAAAGAGTAGCTGTCGGTAGAAAAAAAACAGTGGAAGATGTAGACAGCATAGCACAAGGCCGGGTATGGAGTGGTAATCGGGCGATTGGTATTGGCTTGATCGATAAATTCGGCGGTTTGCAGGATGCAGTTGATTGTGCAGCAAGAATGGCGAAGCTGAAAGATTATCGTTTGCGTGAATATCCTGAGACACAAAATATATTTGACAGGTTATTTGGTGCAAAGGACAATACATTAAAAACAGAAATGATCCGGAAAGAATTGGGTGAGGATCAATTTAAGATATATAACGAGATGCTGCGTATAAAACAAATGACCAATTCGGTGCAGACAAGATTACCGTTTGAGTTTTTTATTAATTAGTGAGAATGACCAGGGCTCACCTAAGGCTGGATTGACAAAACTGCGGATTGTGCGGTCTTCCAGCCAAACATTTGTCAAACCCGATATTGTGCCTTCGCTTGTCATCTTGTCAAATGTTTTTCCTGGCCGAAATAAATATATCCATAAACCCATTTAGTCTTTCTGGTTCTAATCTTTCAAGAAACTTTCCATCTTTTCTAAAATAAGATCCAACTATAAAACCGTCAGCTAAAGGCAGATAGTCGGCAATGTTATTAACGTTCATACCTGAACCAATCAACACAGGCAATTTTGTTGCACTTTTTGCTTTAATCAAATCATTTTTATCAGGATTTAAACCGGTAAACCGGCTTGTGACAATGACTCCATCAACTAAGAAAAATTCTGCCTGCATAATTTCATCTTTTATGTCGAGGTCTATTGTTAAGGAGTGGGAACCATGTTTTTTCTTTACGTCTGCGAATACTTTTATATGTTCTGCATTTAGTTCTTTTCTTCTTCTTAAGATCTTTCCCGCCGAACCGTTAATGACGCCGCTGCCCCCAACGTGAGCAAAAACAAAAGCTTCGACCCTTATATAATCAAGGTCAGCTTCAGCAGCAATCTCCAAAGATGAGATGTTTGCAGCTTCAAGCATTTGAATTCCGATTGGACCGTTAAATCTTTTCCGTATCTCTTTGCTGATTTTTGTCATTAAAGCAATCCCTTTCTCATCCAATGGAGGTTGAATATAAGGTAGGTCGTGATCGTTTTCCAGGAGAATGCTATCGACACCAGCTTGTTTATAGAGATCAAGATCTGACAATGCCTGGTCTATTACTTTTTGGTCATCGCCATCATATAGCGGAGATCCGGGAAGAGGTAAAACAGCAATCATTGCTGCTAAAAACTTATTCGGAAGAATCCTTGCACTTTTCATTTTTTAAGGTAATGCCAGGTTATTCAAAAGTCTGTTTAAACTAACGCACAAGGTCCAGGCATTTTTGCGCAGAACCCCCTAATCAAAACATTTTAGAAGATGCCTATTCATAATTCAAAAGCTCATTGTTGAGCACATCTTTTAAGTTATTGCTCATGATTGCGTACAAATTCGACATTGCAGTTCGTTATGCAATTGTGCGCAACACTCTAATTTATGATATAAACTGCTAGTTGAAAAAATTTTCGATTATTGATACCTAATGTTTTAGTGTTTTTCATTTTGTATTGTTGTTAGTACAACCCACAAATTAGAAAATGAGTCAAGAGACTTACATTTGCCACTCAACAGAAATTAATGCCACAACCATACAGTCAGTTAAGGGCAATGATGGCAATTGCCAGGGGTAGCCTTATAGCAATATTCCGAAGCCCCTCTGCTGTAACATTCAGTTTTATT
>DASTZB010000082.1:0-24393 GCA_035764525.1 Chitinophagaceae bacterium
AAATAGATATCTTACTTTGGGCTATAAAATTATCCGGTACTTTACGTGTTACAATTTCTGATTGGGTTGTATTCTTTGGTTTTGTTTGTAAATAATTACTGTTAGCAAGATCAGAACTGCGGAAGATAGAGCCTTTTGATTCATATTGAGTAGCAGTCCAATTTTTTGGATCAACCAAAAAATATGCATTGCCATTTACAGCGCTGCTGACTAATACTTTTCCTTCCGTTGTTACCACGGCGCCATTCGTTGTAAAATCCTGTGGCAATCCTTGAATATAACCAAGCAGTTTTGCCGCTTTTGTTTCTACATCTATTTTATAAACACTATTGCGTGCGGAAAGAATATAAAGACCGCCCTGATCATCAGCGATCATATCTCCACCCCAGCTGCTGCATTTGTTATGAATAGAAACGCCACCGTTAGAAGGATCATCAACTAAAGAACCGAGTTGTGTTATCATTAATTTCTTTCCGGTTGTAAAGCGAATAAAGGTATTTGCATCATTTGAAACTGCATAACCCGTTCCATCAGGATTGATTACCATACGGCTAATGACTTTTCCTTCATCATTATGCATGCTGCCCAATTTAGTGAATGCCTGATCGGTTACATAAAATACTTTCATTGTTTTCAGATCAACATATCTCAATTGATCAATGAACATTGGAGTGAAGTAAAGACGGTTATTTTTTTTATCATAAGCCATTGCTGCTACACCGGTGCTGAAAGGTGCCTGCAAATAATTTCCAAAATTGACATCTGGTACCATCTTCCATGCCTTTCTTGTGCTCACATCATAAACAGGCATTGCAGCATCGGAACCATTTAATAGTACTTGAGTAAACTCGCCGCTTTTCAGATCGAGTTTGCGCAATGCATTCCAACCACTGCCGGTTGATTGCAGATCAGTTATTGCAAATGCAAAACGGTCATTTTGCGAATATGTAATTAAGGCAACGCTTAAAGTACCAAGGAGAAGGGCCGAAGAAAGTATATTTTTTCTCATACACAAGGTTTTGATTTAGTAGAAAGGAAAATTAAGTTACGAAGATTCCATGTGATGGCGAAGAAAATTTTTGGAATGGGGAATTTACTTACCGAATGGTTTGTATTTCTTAGCCTGTAGCGGAAGGTGATCGCGAATTTCTCTTTGTGGCTCACATTCGTTCCAGCTTTCAAACATTTCTTTTGGCAGTGACTGGTAAAGTTTTGTCCCCTCCGTTTTCCAGGCGATCATTTCATCAGTTACCTGTTTAATTATTTTTCCGGGATTGCCGGCTACTAAGCTTCTTGCCGGAATTTTTTCATCTTGTTTTATAAATGTCAACGCGCCAACAATGCATTCATCACCCAATTCAACATTGTCCATGATAACAGCGTTCATTCCTACTAAACAATTTTTTCCGATGGTAGAACCATGAATGATGGCGCCATGCCCAATATGAGATCCTTGTTTCAACAATACAGTTACACCAGGAAACATGTGAATAGTACAATTCTCCTGCACATTGGATCCGTCTTCAATTATTATTTGACCCCAATCACCACGAAGAGCTGCGCCGGGTCCGATATAACAATCTTTGCCAATAATGACGTTGCCGGTGATCGCAGCAAGAGGATGAATAAAAGACGATTCGTGAATAACAGGTTTGTAGTTGTTGAATTCGTAGATCATTTATTTGGGATAGGTCTATAAAGTTTATAAGTATATAAAGTACTCATTTCTTTTCTCCATCTCTTTGGCTGCGCAGATAATTAATGTAACCATTCAACAATCTTTCGATTTCTTTTCCTTTTTCTTTAAAATAAATTAATCGTTCCTCTGTGATATACGCTTCATCAAAGGCATCAATAAGATGATTTATCGTTTCTGATAATGATCCTCTTGCCTGTATACAAAAATGAAGCTGATCAGCGAATGTAAATCTGCCATGACCTTCGGCAAGAAGCGCATTAATTGACCTGGAGCTTCGGACGATCTGGTCTATTAATTTGAATTTTTCTTCAGTAGGCCATTTTCTTACTTCTTTTGCAACTTCGTTCTTAAACTCACGAACTTTTTTCCAAAGCTCAAGCTGTTCAAAGCCAAATTTTATTTCTTCTGCAGCCATTTATTGCTGAATTACCCTATTAATACCTTATATACTTTATAAACCTTATTTACTTATCAGCCTTTATAAACCTTCTTTCCCTATCAACTTTTTGTCAGTTCGAAAGCAAAGGCCTTTAAAAAGAGCGACATCCTGACCATTCTGGTTTCTGATTGTTATATGATAAAGACCTGTTGATCTTCCATTATGAATTTCGATCGCTTCAGCAGTTAACGTGTCTCCAATATGAACAGGTTTAATAAAATTGATGGAGGTGTCCAATGCTACTGAAAGATTATTTCGGTTGTTACATGCAAACGCAAATGCACTATCACCAAGTGAAAAAGGAATGCCACCATGAACAATCCCAAATCCATTTACCATTTCTTTTCTAACGTTCATTTTGATCTTGCTATACCCTTCTTTTATCTCCAGTACTTCTATTCCAAGCCATTGACTGAAAGAATCATTTTCTATCATATGATCAACAACTTCCTTGTGAATCGTAGGCATAACAATAATATTTTTATTCTCCCGTAAACTTTGGAATCCTTTTTTCTAAAAATGCTTTTACTCCTTCTTCAAAATCTTTTGTGCTGGCTGCTCTTTGCTGGTAGATATCTTCATCCTGCAATTGTTCGTCTAAACTGCTCCTGGAAGAATGACCAAGCAATTGTTTTGTGTACGCTAATCCTTTTGTTGGCATTTGAGATAAATAGGAGGCGATACTCATAGCATTTTCCGCGAATGTTTCATCCGGAAAAACTTTATAGATCATACCAATGCGTTCTGCTTCTTCTGCAGGAACCTTTTCTCCCAGCATCATTAAGGCGCTTGCTTTTTGCCAACCGATCAATCTTGGTAAAATAAATGTGCCACTGCTATCGGGTATCAAACCAATTTTTGAAAAGGCCTGTATGAACGATGCAGATGCTGAGGCAACAACTATATCACAACACAAAGCAATATTGGCTCCGGCGCCTGCGGCTACGCCATTGATCGCGGCAACAACCGGTTTTTCCAATCTTCTAATTCTTTCTATAATTGGATTATAATGTTCTGAAAGGATCTTTGCCATTCCCGGTCCATTGGGATCAACAACTTCCGCAAGATCCTGCCCCGCAGAAAATCCTTTACCGGCACCTGTGATATAAACACATCTTACTTCTTTGCTTTTGCATTCATCTAGTTTTTCCTGCAGCAGCAACGCCATTTCACGATTGAATGAATTCAATTTATCAGGGCGATTCAATGTGATGATGCCAACAGAACTTTTTATTTCAAATAATATAGAGCTCATCTACTTTTATTTAATGGCTAGATTGTTATTAGATGTATTTCCAGCCATTTACGATTTAACCATATAGCAATTCAGAACTAGATATATTTTGTTTTACCAGGTACCGCAACTGCATAAAACCCATCGGCATCAGGTAATGTGGGTGGCATTGCATCCCAGGCAAATTCTTTTGGCATGATACTTATGCCAGAATTCATTAGCTTATCCCAATCTAAAACCTGGCCTGAATAGGTTGCCATTCTTCCCATGATCGCAGTCATTGTACTATGTGCACCATATTCAGCATTATTAAATTTGTATTCGCCTTTTGCGATGGCGGCAAACAATTCATCATGCTCGGTTTGATAAGGATCGTTTTCTCCTTTTTTATCAAATTGGAATAATACTTTGCCCGAATGATCTTTAATATTTGCAGCGCCGCAGAAAATTTTTCCTTTTGTACCGGTCAACAACTCATCCACTTTACTCATTGTACCGGGAATGTGGCGGCACTGACTATTTAATAGGGAGCCATCTGCATATTGGTACTCTACATAGTGATGATCAAATATCTCACCATATTCCTTTCCTTTTCTTACTTGTCTGCCACCCATGCCTTGTGCTTTTACAGGGTGACCACCTTTGAACCAGTTGATCACATCCATATTATGTATGTGCTGCTCTACAATATGATCGCCGCAAAGCCAGACAAAATAATACCAGTTGCGCATCTGGTATTCCATTTCTGTTTGCCCCGGTTTTCTCGGGTTTACCCATACACCATCATTATTCCACCATGCTTGTGCTGAAGTAATATCACCGATCAACTCTTTTTTTGCAAACAACTCACGATAAGAATTCTGGTAATGACGTTGTAATCCAACAACTACATTTAATTTTTTTTGTTTGGCGATCTCTGCTGCATCTAACACTCTTTTTATTCCGGCAGGATCAGTAGCAACAGGTTTTTCCATGAAAATTTGTTTTCCCTGCTTCACTGCTTCTTCAAAATGGATAGGACGAAAACCCGGCGGCGTAGTTAAGATCACGACATCAGCATGCGCCATTGCTTTTTTATAGGCATCAAAGCCAACATACTTTCTTTCTTCAGGAACATCGACACGGCTCTTAATATTATTATCAGCGGTTAGATCTTTAAAAGAATTATCGATCCTGTCCCGAAATGCATCAGCCATTGCAACCAACTTTACATTTTGTTTCGTTGAAAGAGCTTGCGTAGCTGCACCGGTGCCACGACCACCGCAACCGACCAATGCTACTTTGATCGTATCCTCAGCGCCACTAAAAAAATTTGCCTTTGATAACAAGGGTGTTGCCATTACTCCTCCTGTAAGTACAGCAGAAGTTTTTACAAAATCGCGGCGTGAGTTCTTATTTTCTGTATTCATAAAAAAGTGTTTTTTAATTTGAGAGATATAAGGTAAAGAATTTTTCTATTTCATCCGCTGATGGTTGTTTTAATGGTCTAACTAACCTGAAACCGGCGAAAGGAGCATCCGTCAACCACCATTTACTCTTTGGTATCTGCGGATCACGACGATTCCATTCGGGTAACCATTTTGTCCTGTTCGCACAACGAAGTTCGGTTGCTTCGTCAACATAAGATCCGCCTTTTAATAGCCTTGGATGGCGGCTTGTTGGTTTTAATTCAGGATCGGCATTCACATCTTTCATTCTGGTAAAATAATTTTCATCATACTGATCCATCACCCATTCACTTACATTTCCGAGGATATCATATAAACCAAATGCATTTGGTTGCAATTGCCCGACCTTATGATAGGCAGCATTACTGTTTTTGCTATACCAGGCATATTTTTCAAGATCACTTTCATTGTTACCAAAAAAATAGTTGGAAGAGCTTCCTGCACGGCATGCATATTCCCATTCAGCTTCTGTTGGCAGTCGATAAAAAATTCCTGTTCTATTATAAAGCCATCGGCAATACATGACCCCTGTTCTTTGTTGCATACTATTTACCGGGAAGCCACCTTCACGACCCATATCCCAACTAAGATCGATGTACTGAGGGCTTGGCCTTGTAATAGCATCTGTTCCTAAATTCTGACTGGTATTGGCGTCTTTAAAAAAAATATCAAACTCATCGTGTGTTACTTCATAAACTCCCATCCAAAATGGAGAAATAGAAAACGTTTTTTGCGGGCCTTCATCTGCATCTCTTCCTTTTTCATTTTCCGGGCTGCCCATTGTAAAGTTTCCGCCTTTGATGGGAACCATTTTAAATTTCAACGATGAACCGGGAATAAGTTGTTCGTATGCTTTGAAGGATGTATCTGTTTGTTGGGATATGGCCTTTTGCTGAGTAAGTATAAAAAGTATATAAAGTATAAAGAATTTCCTGCTCATATGGGCTGACAAGTTAATAAAGTTCATGGTTGTTTCTTTTGAAAATACTTGTCGATACTTTTTGATTTATGGGTAACGATCTTTTCCCCGCTCATTATTGCAATAAGTATTGCTGCCTGTTCTTTTTTTGCTAATGCCAGTGCTTTTTTTATTGGCAAAATACTACAGGCTGTTGCGAGCCAGTCAGCATCAGCGCCATATTTAGTAATAACAGTTACATTTCGTTGCGAAGTAACTCCATAACCTGTTTTTGGATCAATGATATGCGAATATTTTATTCCATTATGAATTGTGTAGCGATAAACATCACCTGAAGTAGATACAGCAAAATTTTTTAGCTCCAATTTTTTCTCCCAGATCTCATTTTCATTCTCCGGCAAATTGATGCCAATGGTCCAACCATCTTTTCCTGGGGGCGCATCACTCATAACGATATCGCCACTTGCATCAGCTAATGCTATGCTGACATTTTTGGTTTTTAAGAAATCAATTACCCTTTGGCCGGCATAGCCGGGCACAATGCCACCAAAGTCAAGGCAAATTCCAGGTTTCTTAAATGAAATTGTTTTTGATCTTTCATTGATAACAAGATTTTTAAAGCCAGACAGATCTTTTGCTGCTTTTATTTCTGCTTCAGAAGGAAACCTGTTTTCTTTTTTTGCTTTTCTCCATAACTGGGTTAATGCACCAATTGTTATGTCAAATGTTTTATTTGATCTTTCCCATGCATTTCTTGATCTTAAGATCATTGAAAATAATTCATCAGAAACTTTTATGTCGGTTTGATTTGTTTGTAAAGCCAGTTTGCTCACTTCGCTTTCTGAACTATAATCACTGAAAATATTATTAAGAGAATCAACAATTGAAAAACATTCTTTTGCCACCGATACTGCTTCAGCAGAATCGGTATGATAAAAAATAAGATCAAATGAAGAACCCATCTTATTTTCTGAAAATTGAAATCTTTTCAGTTGGGCTGAAATAGTGAATGGAAAAACTAAAAGAAAAATCAATCGCCACATGAAAGGAAATCTTACATTTAAGCACTCAAGATAAAAGTTTATGGAACGCAGAAAATTTATCCGCAATAGTTTTTTATCAGGCGCTGCATTTGTCACCGCTGGTCAATCGTTTGCCCAAAAGAAAAATGAAACTTCTTTATCAGAAGCAAAGCCATTTAATCTTCCCTATGCCATTCATGATGGTATGTTTAAGAATAATGGCGGGGATGATTTTCTGGATCAGATTAAATGGGCAAACGACCAGGGGTTCAGCGCTATTGAAGACAATGGTATGATGAGCCGGCCAGTTGATCAGCAAAAAAAGATCGGTGACCTATTAACAAAACTTGGAATGCGGATGGGAGTGTTTGTTATTACATCCGATAACTGGCATTGGAAAACATCATTGACAACAGGTAAGCAGGAATTTACAGATCGAATGATAAAGGATTGCAAGGAAGCGGTAGAAGTTGCGAAGCGTTGCAACGCAAAATGGATGACAGTTGTTCCCGGCAATTATGAAAGGAGTTTATCATTTGATATGCAAACCGCCAACGTGATAACGGCTTTGAAAAAAGGGGCTGAGATCTTGGAACCACATGGATTGGTGATGGTACTGGAATCGTTAAGTGATAATCCCGATCTGTTCCTTCGTCACACTGACCAGGCATTCATGATCTGCAAAGCAGTTGGAAGTCCAGCCTGTAAGTTTTTATTTGATATGTATCACATGCAGCGCAATGAAGGAAATATCATTGCCAATATTGATAAAGTATGGGAGGAAACTGGTTATTTCCAGATCGGCGATAACCCCGGAAGAAAAGAACCCGGTACAGGTGAAATGAATTATAAAAATATTTTCAAACACATTTACGATAAAGGCTATAAAGGAATACTCGGAATGGAACATGGTAATTCCATAGCAGGAAAAGAAGGTGAGATGGCTTTGATAAAAGCCTATCGGGATGCGGATAGTTTTAAATAACCTACCAGCTTACGTTATAAAATTTATATCCTTTCAATTCATAAGTTGATAAAACAGTTTGTGCTGTTAATGCCTGTTGTATTCCCGGAAGCATATCCGATTTCTCTAAATGTAACCATGTCATTGCCTGCCCGCATACAATTATCTTAGCGCCGAAATTTTGTAACTCTTTTATTAATGCAGTGTTGGGGTTATCAATCCCATATTTTCTTTTATACTTTTCATTACTCATAAATGCAAACAATGCACCTGCATGAACAACGAGGACCAGGTCGATCCTGTTTTTTGGAATTCCGGCGGCAACATGCAAATTAATTTTCCTGGCAACCTCCCCCAATGGCCCATTAATTTCTTTTGATGCTTCTTCTCTATCGTCAAAAGATGTTAATTCCATTAAAAGTTTATAACGAATATTCGGATCTGGTTTTTCATCAATTTCTTTTACAGGCATAACACCAGCCATAAATTTTGCCTCCTTAACAGCAGGATACATAGCTTGATATTGCGGGGTATTGATTATAGGCGAAACAATAGAGTATATCTGGTTATAATAAGTGTAAGTGCTGTATTTATGACATAATTCTTTAGCATCATCAGTGCTAAGACTATCTTCTTTATTCTTTTTAAGTTTTTGAATTAATTCATTGTACTCTTTTTTAGCCTGGATCAACATCCCGCTGTCAAAAGTCACTGCTACTCTTTTTTTAAATGATAATTTATTAAACGCATTTTCATAATCCTGCTTAAATATTTTGTCAAATGATCCTTGATTTGCTTTTTCTTTGATCCGGGCATTAGAATAGATCTTATAATCCATGCCTGCTATTGAGTCATCTCTTTTCTTTTGCATCGAATCGATTGCTTCGATGGCTTTCTGATAATTTCCTGCCAGCATATAATAATCAGTCATATTGCGATATTCTTTTTTTTCCTTATCAGTAAGACCACTGATCACTTTTTCAGCAACGCCGGAAATTGCTTTATTAAAAGCGTTGGGATCATCATAAAGGGAAACCGGGAAGTAAAATTTTTGATTAAGTGTGACAGTATCACCCGGTCTTGACTCCGCAAATGATACATTAAAAAATATCCAGGAAAATACAATTGTAAATAAGATCTGTTTCATGTTGGTGGTTTTAGGTGTGCCTGGGAAATTAATTATTTGAATATACAAACTAAAAATTAATAAATCTGTCACTCTTATGCATGGCGACTATTATGAAAAGTGAAAGTTTCAGTGACATTTAAAATAATCAAATGGCTCTTTGCAATCATCGCATTGGTATAATGCCTTGCAAGCTGTAGAACCAAACTCACTAATTCGATGTGTATGATAGGAATCGCAATGAGGACACTGAACAGCTTCTGCGGCTGCAAAAAGTTTTTGATCGCAAACCTGTTGCTTTGGATTAGGTGGAGCAATACCGTATTCTTTCAATTTTCTTTTTCCTTCTTCGCTCACCCATTCTGTTGTCCATGCAGGAGAAAGTACTTGAGTGATCTTTATTTTTTTAAAACCTAATGTAGCTAATTCGATCTTAATAGTTGCTGCAATCATGTCCATTGCAGGACAACCAGTATATGTTGGAGTAATAATCACTTCAAGTTCGTCATGGTGCATTACGACGTCTCTTACTATACCAAGATCGATGATTGACAAGACGGGTACTTCCGGGTCATTTATTTCTTCCAGGTAAGAGTAAATAGTTTTCTTATCTATTTGATGTGCTGTCATGATAGTTTACCAAGATAAATAAGTGTTAATCCAATAAAATCAAAAAAAGCATGGACAAAGACGCCATACCACAAATTTCGGTTAAACTTTAGTATTAAAACATGATATACCGCACCCGCAATGGCAGTGAGCAATATTCCTTTAACGCCCTGCTGAAAATGATAAAGCCCAAAAGTGATGGTTGTCAGCATAAAAGCTGTAATTGTCGCCCATTTGCCTTTGAATATTTTTTCCAGTCTTGTAAAAATAAAACCATGAAAAATAATTTCTTCATAAAAGCCACCAACCAGCAATGCTAACAGAAGAATAATAGCATAATTAACGGGGCTATTGCGAATGTTTGCAAAATCAGACAAGTCGATTTTGCCTGATGGGATAATGCTATTTATTAATGGATCCCATGCAAATCTCAAAAGCAGTGATAATAGAATTGCGGCAATGATCCCGATCCAAATTGCTTTTACCTGGAACCGCTTAAAGCTGAAAAAAATATCTGAAAAATTTTCTTTCGATATATATTTCAAATATAACCAGACAACAATCAATACAACTATAGGATAAATAAAAATTGTTAAGTTGGCATAATGTGGGACAAAAAAACAAAACGCAATTGTTAGGATCGATAAAAAGATCTTTAACGAATTTGATGATTCAGTCTTCAAAATATCATTGTGTGATTTGGAATTTACCATTCGCATCCAGGGTAGGTTCTTTGCATATACTGTAATTCAGTAAGAATAAACCCTAAATGCTCTGTATGCCTGCCTTCTTTACCGCCCGTTTGCATAAATGTCTTTTCAGGAATAGCCAATGTCGCTTCAGAAAAAACTTCCTTTACTTTATTCACCCACTCCTGTTTTGATTTTGAAACATCTACACCAGTGCCATCACTCGCACCTTGTGATTCAAAGTCCACAGCTTCAAATAGTTCTCCTGTATATCTCCAAAGCTCATCAATTGCTTTTCGCATGCGTCCATTACTTTCTTGAGTTCCATCTCCCAATCTTATTACCCATTCACTGCTCCAACGCAAATGATACGTAACTTCTTTCAAAGATTTTTCTGCAATAGCAGCAAGTTGTTCATCCTTGCTATTCTGCAGTTGCTCAAATAATAAATGTTGATATTGACTAAAGAAAAATTGACGAAGAGTAGTTTGCGCCCAATCGCCATTTGGTTGTTCAACAAGCAAACAATTTTTAAATTCTTTTTCCTTTCTCAAATATGCAAGCGAATCTTCTGTTGCGTCATTCCCAATCAATATCGCAGCATATTGATAAAAATTTCTTGCTTGTCCAATTAGGTCAAGTGAAATATTAGTGATGGCAATATCTTGCTCCAGGACCGGGCCATGCCCGCACCATTCACTATTACGCTGACCAAGGATGAGTGAATTATCAGCTAAATGAAGAGTATAATCAATTAAAAAATTATCCATTATTCAATTATGAATTGAGGTCACATCTGGTTCACTTCATCAGGCAGATCATAAAAAGTAGGGTGACGATAAATTTTATCTACGGCCGGTTCAAATAATTCTCCTGCTTCTTCCGGGTTGGATGCATGGATATATTTTGACTCAACCACCCAAATACTTACGCCTTCCATTCTTCTTGTATAAACATCTCTTGCATTTTCCATTGCCATTAGTGGATCAGCTGCATGCAGGCTTCCTACATGTTTATGATCCAATCCTTGTTTACTCCTGATAAAAACTTCCCATAAAGGCCAATCACTTTTAGTTTCACTCGAAAAAATATTGCCCCCTGCTTTATCTTCAGGAATATCGCCGTAATAAAATTTTCTGATAAAATTCTTCATTATTAATTTTTTGATTCTTGATTATTAATCAGGCAGCTTGCTGTTTGGTTTTTCTTTTTTCAGCAAACGCTGCCGCAGCTTCTCTCACCCACTCACCTTCATCCCATGCTTTTTTCCTGGCATCCAATCGTTGTTTATTACAAGGTCCATTTCCTTTCACTACATTCCAGAATTCATCCCAATTGATCTCGCCAAAATCATAATGCTGTCTTTCTTCATTCCATTTCAATTTATCATCAGGTAATTTCATTCCTAAGATCTTTACCTGCTCTGCACACATATCAACAAAATTTTGCCGAAGCTCATCATTGGTTTTCCTTTTGATCTTCCATTTCATGCTTTGCTCGCTGTTAGTGCTCTCACTATCATGCGGGCCAAACATCATCAACGATGGCCACCACCAACGATTGATCGCATCCTGGCACATTGCTTTTTGTTCATCCGTTCCTTTGCTTAACACTAATAAAATCTCAAAACCCTGGCGCTGATGAAAACTTTCCTCTTTACAAATCCTTACCATTGCTCTTGCATAAGGTCCATAAGAAGTTCTGGTCAGCATCACCTGGTTCATGATTGCTGCTCCATCCACTAACCAACCAATAGCGCCGATGTCCGCCCAGGATATCGTCGGGTAATTAAAAATGGAAGAATATTTTGCCTTGCCGCTGTGCAGATCGTTAATTGTTTCTTCTCTTGTAATTCCTAAGGTTTCGCAGGCACTATATAAATACAGACCATGCCCCGCTTCATCCTGAACCTTTGCAATCAATATTGCTTTTCTTTTTAATGAGGGGGCTCTTGATATCCAGTTCCCTTCCGGCAACATACCCACTATCTCACTGTGTGCATGCTGACTTACCTGCCGGATATTGGTTTTACGATATGCATCCGGCATCCAATCTTTTGGTTCGATCTTGATTTCTTCGTCTATTTTTTGTTGGAATATCTTTTCAAAATCCAGGGTTGACATCCTTTCAAATTTAGAAAGCAAATCTAATGAAAACCAACGGGTGTTAGTTTATGATTATTGTCATTAAAATATGCGATAGAACAAAACCCCCAACTTTCATCAGGGGTTTTTTGCTACTAATCAGACCTCACCTTTAATATATGTTTATGAAAAATCGGGAGGTGTTGTGATGTTGGTTTTTCCTGAGACGTTACTCAGATTATTTTTTCTTGAATCAATTTCTGAATGGATAGCTTTTATCGTCAGCTTGCATTTTTCGTACTCATCATTGAGGTGGCCATCAGCCAACATCTTTGTACAATCAGAAGTATACTTCACTAATAGATCCATTAATTGCGAATTATCAAGAGCATGTAATTCCTGCATGGCTGTTAGTTAGTTGACGACACCCCCTAACCGCAAAAACTGTACAACATTTGCAGGAATGTGCCAGGAATTTTATTAACTAAAAATTTGTTGATTGAAGTCTAGTTTGTGTAATTTTTTCTACACAGATGATTTTACGACTTCATGGTTACAATCAATAATTGTTTTCATTTGATATCAAAATCAACAACTACCTTGTCTGTTTTAGGATGAGATTGACAGGTAAGAATATATCCTTGCTCCACTTCTTCATGTTCCAATCCCCAATGCACATCCATTTCCACATCACCTTCCAATAATCTTGCTTTGCAGGTGCAACACATGCCGCCTTTGCAGGCAAACGGAAGATCGGCTCCTTGTTTCAATGCAGCATCAAGAATTGTTGTATCGCTATTGAGAGAAAGATCAAAATCAAAACTTCTGCCATCTACTTTTACAGTGATCTTGCTTGAAGGCCCTGCCTTAATTCCTGATTCCCGACTCCTGACTCCTGACTTTTTTTTCTCCCCCGATGTAGTAAATAGCTCAAAATGTATTTTTTTTTCGCTGATATCTTTTTGCTCTAAAAAGTTTTTTACGCAAAAGATCATTTCTTCAGGGCCACAGATAAATATTTCGTCCATTTTTATATAGTCGATCAGCTTCTCTAATTCAGTAAGCTTGCCAATATCTAATCTGCCAAAGTTGATAGGAGTTTCCGTTCTTTCACGACTAAGAATATTGATGAAATTAAAACGATCGATGAATTTGTTTTTTAATCCCTCCAGCTCTTCAAAAAAAATAATAGAGCTACGGCTGCGATTACCGTACACCAGCGTGAAAGCACTTTGCGGCTCTGTTCTTAAAGTTGTTTTTATAATTGATATAACTGGCGTAATCCCGCTACCGGCTGCAAATGCGAGATAGTTTTTTTTATTAGAAGGATCCAGGTCAGTATAAAATTTCCCAACCGGCTCCATCACATCCAACAGATCTCCTTCTTTCAAATTTTCATTTGCGAAGGAGGAGAACAAACCACCCTCTACTTTTTTTATCGCTACTTTCCATCTTTTATCAAGTGGCGAACTGCAAAGTGAATAAGTTCTTCTCACTTCCTCGCCTCCGAGGCTTGTTCGCATGGTAAGACTTTGACCCTGCTTAAATTGAAAAGAGTTTGCTAACGATTCGGGGATCTCAAATTCTACTGAAACACACAGATCTGTTTCTTTATTGATTTTTTTTATGCGAAGCGGGTAAAAATGAATGGACATATTCTATTTTCTCAATCCATCTATCATTATTAAAACCATATTGTCTTCCAATTCTTTTGCACTGATCTTGGCAGTGGAGCGGTGCCAGCTTTCAATTCCATTTACTGAATGCAACATGATCAGCACAACCGTAGGAGCATCGATCTTTTTAATTTCATTTTTTGCAATGCCTTCTTCAATGATGGCGGCAAAACGTTTGCGATAACTGCGGCGCTGATTATGAAAGTTAGAAAGGTAGGGTTCATCAAGATGTTTCCATTCACGATCGCAAACGATCACCTCTTCAAAATTCTCGATCATCTGTTTGATATGAAAACGAAGAAGTGTTTCAATTTTCTTAATGGTTCCCTGGCTGCCGGATTCCAATTCATCCATAAAAATGGTATAACGGTTGGCAACGTCAAAGCAAATGCTTTCCAGCATTTCATTCTTGGAACGAATGTGATTATACAGGCTGGCCGCTTCTATGCCAACTGTTTCAGCAAGATCACGCATTGAAGTGGCTGCAAACCCTTTTTCGCGGAACATCTGTGCCGCTTTTTTCAGAATGAATTCTTTTTTAGAAGCTTTTTTTCTTGTGGCTTTCATAATAAGTCAAAGTTAAGTTCTGTAACAAATGTAAGTTTTAAAATGTAAACCAATAATATGCAGAACAAATCAAAATCCCTTAGGTTTGCGGCTTGCGGATTAAGGGTTAACGATAACAAATCAAAAATCTGCAATCCCAAATCTTAAATTTAATAGCAATGTCTCTTATCGTAGTTGGCTCCATGGCCTTTGATGCAATAGAAACTCCATTTGGTAAAAGTGATAAGATCATTGGCGGGGCTGCTACGTATATAGCATGGAGTGCTTCTAATTTTACCCGTCCGATAAAACAGATTTCTGTTGTTGGCGGCGATTTTCCCAAAGAAGAATTGAAAATGCTTGAAGCCCGTGGTGTAGTGATGGATGGCGTACAGGTAAAAGAAGGTGAAAAATCTTTTTTCTGGAGTGGCCGCTATCATCTTGACATGAATACCCGTGATACATTAGAAACGCAATTGAATGTATTGGGAAGTTTCAGACCTGTGGTGCCGGATAGTTACCAGGATTGTGAATTTTTGATGCTGGGCAATTTGCTTCCGTCTGTTCAGTTATCAGTTATTAGCCAATTAAAGAATAAACCAAAGCTGGTGGTACTGGATACTATGAATTTCTGGATGGATTCAGCCATGCCCGATCTTGAAAAGGTTTTGAAGAAAATAGATGTGCTGCTGGTAAATGATGCGGAAGCAAGACAACTCAGTGGTCAATATTCTTTGGTTAGTGCAGCTAAAGCAATTATGGAAATGGGGCCAAAGTATCTTATAATAAAAAAGGGAGAACACGGCGCTTTGTTGTTTTTTGAAGAACAGGTATTTTTTGCTCCCGCCCTTCCGTTGGAAGTAGTGTTTGATCCGACCGGGGCCGGTGATACTTTCGCCGGTGGCTTCATCGGCCATCTTGCCCGTACAAAGGATACCAGCTTTGAAAATATGAAATCGGCGATCATAGTCGGGAGCGCCATGGCTAGTTTCTGTGTTGAAAAATTTGGAGTGATAAGATTGAAAGAATTAAAAAGAGCAGATATAGATAATCGTATCCAACGATTTAAAGAACTGACAAAGTTTGATATTGAATTGGGAGAATGAGATCTTAATTTTTCAGGTAAATATTATTAAACCAGCATTTGAATTTCTATTTAGCTTTCATTGAGACGCGCAGCCTCCACTGAGCAAAGCGAATTGTTCATCTTTCTATTCCTTCTTCAACAATTGTAGACTTGCATCATCGGAGTTGACGTGCCAGCACTACCACATTCTTAAATGTCTCTTTTTTACCATTAAGATTAAAGATCTCTGTAAATACGATATAAGTGCCGATAGATAGCTTTAATTTTTTATCATCCAATCCGTCCCATATCCAATAACCCTGTAAACCAAGCGTCGCGTTTTTTACAAGATTGCGAACCGCTCTTCCATTAGCATCATAAATAGTAATGTTGGCGACATACCCCGGTTCTGTTGTTTTGTATTGAATAGTGGCAATATCATCACGACCATCATTATCAGGTGAAAAAACTTTCGGAGTTATTTCGATTGTTGCATTAATACTTTGTAATAATTTATACTGGGAGTTTTTATACGTTGGTGTTCCGAAGCCTGCTGTTGATGCTGCCGAATGCCAGTTAGTAGCCTCTTGAGAAATTCCATCGGGATCGATCCTTTCTAGTGATACACCATTCGGGTCAGCGAGTAAAGCAAATTGCCAGTCATCTTTATATTTTACTTCATCAACAACAGCACCTTGTGAATTTAATAAGATCACATCACCTTCATCATCAGGAAAAGATGGCAATGATGAAACAACAAACACGGCGTCGGGATTTTGTACCATGTAATCGAGTGAAAGATTAATGGCATCTTCCGTCACAGCAATATAATCACCGGGAAAAACGTAATAAGGTATCGTTGATATTAATTTTGTTGAACTTATCACACCGCTGCTGTTTCTATTTGCAACATAAAGTTTATTTGCATCAAAAATTTTATTGCTACGATTATAAAACTCTACATAATCATAACCACCACTTTTAGGATTAAACAGAATTTCATTGATCACCATTTCTGTCAAAGCAGCCTCAACTGGTAAGCCGACGTTCACTTTATTTTTTGAACCAATGGAATTATTCTTACAGTCTGTTACATTATTTACTGTGATAGTATAAACAGTATTTGTCTGCATCGCAGCTGCCAATCTCAATTGAACTTTATCAAATAGTGGAGAAATTGAAGTGGCAGATTGAATGTTCAAGCCACCATCAATAGAATAATTAACAACAGTAGCCCCTTTCAAACTATCAACTGGTTCATCAAATACGATAACGATATTCAAATTATCGATCGCATAAGCATTTTTTATGGATGGTACTGATTGATCAATATTAGCAGCGTCAACAGAATTTTTTATTCCAGGACTCCCACCTTTTGCATCTGTACTTGCTTTCCAATTACTAATACCAGAGCATGGATTTTTTGTATCGATCATTTCCAGCGTCCAACCTCCATCACTCTTCACGGCATTTTGATACCATGATAAAGAGTAACTGACTGCATGAATAGTTAAACCGGTATTACTTTTTAGAAAAAGCTGATCGCCATCGTTATCAAGCGATGGAAAACTGGTAATAGAGATAACTCTTCCGTAAACTTGCATGGCAGCAACAGCGCTGCCGGTACAAACGATAACAAAACTATCAGGCTGTAAAACAAAATTCGGCATTGGCCCGCTTTGACCGGTTGCATCGCCCATTCTCCAATTTTGGAGATTAATGGGATTAGCCGAAACATTCTTTAATTCGATCCATTCGTTTGATGGTAAGCCTATTTGTGGCGTTTGATCAGCCATTATTTCGTCGATCACAACATCATATCGATTCTGTGCAAAAAGGTATAAAGGAGATAAAAACAGGAAAAGGAATAATGTTCTCAAAAGCATCTTTCAAATTAATAAATCCCTCTCAAATAAACGTTAGTAACACAATTAAATTCGTTTAATATTTGGGATTAAAACTTTGCAAACCTATCTTTGTAATTCGTTATGACAAATAGGAAACATACAAAACGCACAAAGAAACATTCCTGAAGGAAGGTTTATAGCGTTATGTATGTGATCATATAAAAGCTTGAGGCCTTCCAGAACGGGAGGCTTTATTTTTTAATTAATAAACCAAAAGACAGAAAAAATGAAAGTTGCAGTTGTTGGCGCCACGGGCTTGGTTGGCACTAAAATGTTACAAGTTCTTGCAGAAAGAAATTTCCCGGTAACGGAATTAATTCCGGTTGCATCAGAAAGAAGTGTTGGTAAAGAAGTAGAATTTAAGGGAAAGAAATATAAAGTAGTTAGCATGACTGATGGTATTGCGGCAAAACCAGCTGTTGCAATTTTTTCTGCGGGAGGAGGTACTTCGTTGGAATGGGCGCCCAAATTTGCCGAAGCAGGCATTACTGTTATTGATAACTCAAGTGCATGGAGGATGGATCCGACAAAACCATTAATTGTTCCGGAGATCAATGCAGATATTTTGACAAAGAATGATAAGATCATAGCGAATCCAAATTGTTCTACTATCCAGATGGTTGTTGCGTTGAACCCTTTGCATAAAAAATATAAGGCAAACCGTATTGTTGTAAGCACTTATCAAAGTGTGACCGGTACCGGCAAAAAAGCAGTTGATCAAATGATGGGAGAAAGACATAAGGCTGTAAAAGGTTTGAATGGCGAATATGAAATGGCCTATAAATATCCAATTGACCTGAATGTAATTCCACAGATCGATGTATTTCTTGATAATGGTTATACAAAGGAAGAAATGAAAATGGTGAACGAAACAAAAAAGATAATGCGTGATGATTCAATTCGTGTGACTGCAACGACAGTACGTATACCTGTAATGGGTGGCCATAGTGAAGCAGTGAATATAGAGTTTGAAAAAGATTATGATCTTAATGAAATAAGAACATTATTACAGTCTGCGCCGGGGGTTGTATTAGTAGATGATCCTTCCACACAACAATACCCGATGCCAATGGATGCACATGAGAAAGATGAGGTATTTGTAGGAAGATTGAGAAGAGATGAAACACAACCAAAAACTTTGAACATGTGGGTGGTTTCAGATAATCTTAGAAAAGGTGCCGCGACCAATGCGGTTCAAATAGCAGAATATTTACTACAAAAAGGTTTATTATAAAAAAAGCCCCGATATTATTCGGGGCTCTTAGTTATTTACGTTTCTTTCTTTTTTCTTTGTAAGGAAAATTCTCACCAAAATCATTGGTGATCCATTCTACGATTACATTTGGGTGTACCTCGTAATCTGTTGAACGCTTATAATTATCATTCCATAATGTTTGATTATCGCTTAGCAAATTGCAGGTTGCATAAATATCAAAAGTTTTACCAACAGAGCCTGGTACCGGAACTTTGGAGCCAATCTTAGTGCTATATATGACCTGTTTTGCAACACCTACGCCATAAGATGCTTCATCACTCATATAACGTTGCTTACGGATATTCATTCTTATAACTGCATCAACACTTAATAGTTTTGCCAATTCTTCGTCATCTTTTTTCCAGCTATCACGTACAGAAATATTATTCTGTTCCAGTATTTTTTGTGTTGTGTTAATATCCTGAAAGTTTACAGTCGTAATATACTTTTTTGTATTTGCATGATTCAAAATGCTGTTCATTAATGCATATTGAAAATCGATGCTTTCTCTCTCCTCGGCTTTAGCAATATCTTCCGGTAATAAGTTCTTTGGTTGTTTACCTGAAAAAGTTACTTCAGCTGGAAGAATAGCCACCACTTTGTGTTTCTGCGTTTTTTCTTCAAAATTGCTTGCCGTGTAGTACTTATTACTACAGGAAAACAAGAAAAGCAGGAAAAATACAATAAAGCCTGGGAGTAAATTTTGTTTCATAACGGGTCGGTTTTAGAATACAATATACAACAACGATAAGGCCTGTCTAAGTAGTATCGTAACCGTTTAACTTTTCTCTTTGTTATAAAAAGTTAACGAGAAAAAACCCGGAGTAGAATTACCATGTAATGATCCAGAAAAACCGGGGACAGTCATATTCTGCATAATTACTATTTAACGGAGCGATTCATTTATAAAATCAATAAGTGGCTGTAACGTTTCAAATGCTGTTGTTGTTTTTTTGACAAGATCTTTTGAAGTAAGGTCAGCATCTTTTAAAGGAGTCATGGAGACAAAGCTTTTCATTTTTAAATATTCAGCCGCAGGATTAGTCGGCTCATAACCCTTCGGCACACGGCTAAGAACATATTCTGCATCATGTGAAAGATCTTTATAAACGGCTTTGAATTTTTTGGAAGTTATGATCTTTTTAAACCCGTCAAGATTGTAATCGATCTCTTGCCTTACTTTATTTAATTCCGGAGGCATCGGCATCCATAATCCCCCGCCGACAAAGCACTGCCCGGGTTCGCAATGAAAATAATACCCCGCAAATACAGACTTTTTACCGCCACGGCTTATGTAGGCACCCATATTTGTTTTGTATGGGGATTTATCCTTCGAGAATCGAACGTCACGGTTGATACGGAACATGCAATCTTTTGCTGCAATAGATCTTATTGCAGGATCACTTTTGCTATGCTTATTAATTACGTTTTGAATAAAGAGGGCAAAATCACTTTTTGCTGATTCATATTCCTTTCTATGTGCATCAAACCATGGTTTATTATTATTCTTTTTCAGATCTTTCAGAAATTTTAAAGTAGAAGGCTGAAGCATAGAACTAATTAAAAGGATTAAAAAGAAAATTTAGGAAAATAAATTTAAGGAAGCTATCGGTATTGTCCATCATAATTTTAAAAACGATCTTGTACGGCCTTTCTGCCGTTTTCAATCAGGATGGTAACCTCTTCTTTTGATAATTTTCTAACCTTCGGCAAAACATCCCCATCACTGATAGAAACTGTTCTTTGCCAATCTGCAATTGTTAATCGTTGCCTATTCAGGTTTTCGATAACAATATTATAAAAAGCACCGAAGTATTGTCTCAAATCGTCAATTGGCATTTCTGCCAAAGCTTTATCTTCTTTGTCATTTTCTATTTGTGGATCATGATCAATTCTGAAGCCGATCGTATTTGGATCTGGTTGTTGTTTATCAAAAATATGGATCGGGAAATTTTCCAGCAGGCCACCATCCACCATCAGATCGAATCCCTGTTTTTGTTTTGGACGATCAAACGGTTTGCCCCAGCTGTCAATAAAGACTGGCTCAAAATAAAGGGGTATGCTTATAGAAATTCTTACGGCATCTTTGATCTTCATTTTCGGGTAAGATTCATATGAAAAGACGACTGCTTTCTGTTTATTAAGAGATGTTCCCGTTATATAGAGGTCCTTGAAACCATTTTGATGAAGCTCTTCAAACGTAATGTTTTCATTTCCTGTTTTTTCTTTTATCATCTTTTCGAGCCATTTCTCAATTTTTTTTCCTTTATACCAGCCAAAATATTTATTCAACCGGTTGATGCCACCGATAAAGAAAAAATTCCCATCATTGAATTTTTTAAAATTTGTCTTTGAAATAATGTTTTCAATTTCTCTTCCCGAATAGCCGAGCGAAATAGTAAGAGCAACAATTGCCCCGGAAGAAGTTCCTCCTACCCGCTCAACACCATCCATCATCTTTTTTGATTCCATTTCCTGTACGGCTCCGCAATATGCTATGCCTCGTACACCGGCGCCTTCAAATACAAGATTCTTAATCGCCGGTGGTAGTTGTGCTTGCATGAATTGAAATATCAATACCGGAAAAAGCAATAAACTTTTTTTCATAAACAGGATATGATTAATTGATTAATAGTTGCGATCACTAAAGTGATGATGATCTCTAATTCAGCATTTTTAAAAATTCTGCTTCGGATATTATTTTAATACTATTGATCTTTTTTGCTTTTTCTAATTTACTACCTGCATCTTCACCAACGACGAGGTAATTTAATTTACTGCTTACACCACCAAGGATCGTTCCACCATTTGCTTCTACCATTCCTTCCGCTTCACTTCTTTTTAATGTTGGCAATGTGCCGGTAAATAAAAATGATTGTCCTGTAAGATTTCCTCCTGTCGCATGTTCTTTCTTTTCATTTTTTAATTTCAATCCCAACTTTTCCAATTGCTGGAGCATTTTAATATTATCCATGTTGCGGAAAAAATGATAAATGCTGCCCCCAACTTTTGGTCCAATGTCCTCAAGATTTTGCAGATCTTCCAATGAATAGTTTTGAAAATCGAGTAAATGATTTACCGAACGTGCCAGTGTCTTTGCCGTTGTTTCTCCGACAAAACGAATTCCTAAAGCATACAAAAGTCTGTGCAATGGTTGATTCTTAGAATTGCTGATAGCTGTTTGCAAATTGGTGATCGATTTTTCACCAAAACCTTCCATCTCCGAAATTTTTTTATAATCGAGTTCGTAGATACCGGGAACATCAGCTAATAAACCAAGATCATAGAACTTGCGCACATTGGCATCGCCGAATCCGCGGATATCCATTGCATCTTTGCTGGTGAAATGAATGATGCGTTCAACGACTTGTGCCGGGCATTCAATATTTACACAACGCCAAACAGCTTCGCCTTGTTCTTTAAATAATTTACTCTTGCAAACAGGGCATTGATCGGGGAAATGAATTTTCTTTTCCTTGCCATTCCTTACTTCAGGTAAGGATTTTACAATTTGTGGAATTACGTCACCGGCTCTTTCAATTAAAACCGAATCGCCAATACGCAGATCTTTTTCTTTGATGTAATCTTCGTTGTGAATAGAAATACTACTGACCGTAACACCGCCAATTCCAACAGGTTCAAGTTTTGCAACCGGAGTTACTGCACCAGTTCGTCCAACCTGGAATTCTATTCCAAGTAATTTCGTGGTTGCCTGTCTTGCTTTGAACTTACATGCAATAGCCCAGCGGGGATGATGTGATGTCATTCCTAGTTTATCCTGTAAGGCCACATCATTTACTTTGATCACCATTCCGTCAATTTCATAAGGAAGATCATCACGCATTTCTTCAAACTCATTACAATATTTTATTACAGCTTCAATTCCTTTCAGCACTTTTTTTTCTTTTTGGGGACTACGAAAGCCAAGTTCCCAAAGTATTTCAAGCGAGCCTGAATGTTGATCAAGTTCTTTTGCTGCTTTTTTGCTACGCAAAATTGTAAAATAACTGATATGATAAACGAAAGCTTCTAAGCTTCTCTTCCCAACTTCTTTCGGGTCTTTTATTCGCAATGTTCCTGCTGAAGCATTTCGCGGATTTGCCAATGGGGGCAATCCCTGCTCAATCAATTGTTCATTATATTTTTTAAAATTATTTTTATTGATAAGGACTTCTCCTCTTATTTCTACTTGTTGTAAACCATACTCAGAAAATTTTGCAGACAGCGGAATGCTTTTTATTTGTTTAATGTTTGTTGTGATCTCATCTCCCTCTACACCGTCGCCGCGGGTAGCACCACGAACTAAAAGATCGTTTTCATAAATAAGAGAAATGCTTGCTCCGTCGAATTTTGGTTCAACACAATATTCAATTTTATTTTCGCCCGTTAACTCTCTTGCTTTTCTGTCAAAATCAACCAGGTCATCAGTATCGTAAGAGTTGCTCAATGAAAGCATCGGTACTAAATGTTGAACTGTTGGAAAATCTTTGGTAAGACCTTTTGCAACTCTTTGTGTTGGAGAATCTGCTGTTACAAATTTTGGATTTTCTGCTTCAATTTTTTCCAGCGCTTTATAAAGCCGGTCATATTCAAAATCGGAAATGAGCGGATCATTTAATATATAATAGCGGTATTCATGAAAGCGTAAAATATTCCGGAGTGATTCAAGATCTTTTGTCCCGATATCCTTTTTCTTAATTAACGCACTGCTATCCGCTTGTAACTTTTTCGTTTGATCTTTGCTATACATTGCTGAAAGTTAAGACAGTAAAAATAATTTTTTGAATGTACAAATCAGTTCGGCAAAAAGTAAATGGCAAGCATCGTGTAATTTGTACACAAAACCTATCTTTAATGTCCAAAACTTCCCAATGAAAAGAACATTAGTGCTGCCTTGTGTTTTTCTGTTTGCAAATTTTTGTCGCGCACAATTACTTAGTTGGGCGACTGATCTTCCTAAGGACAATGATAATGTAACAATCACCGTTGATGCGACAAAAGGTAATCAGGGTTTGTTGGGTTTTGCAGGAAATGTTTATGTACATACTGGTGTTATTACAAATTTGAGTACTGATTCCTCCAATTGGCGGTATTCAAAATTTACATGGGGCTCAACAGATGCAGCGGCCCTTGCTACTCCTGCTGGTACAAATAAATGGTCATATACAATTAATAATATCCGAACTTTTTTTGGAGTACCTGCTGGCGAAACCATTTTAAAAATTGCTATTCTCTTTCGCGCCGGGAATTGTACCGATTGTCTTGCACAGAATTTGGAGAACTTGGATATGATTATAGTGTCAATTATTGCACAAATGGTACTGTGAATGATGCTTGCCGTCTTGATCCCAAGCCAATCCGATGGGATTACATACAAAATCTCAGTCGCCAGCGATTATATGATATTTATTCAGCCTTATTAAAACTTCGTTTTCATCCCCTATATAAAAATGGATTTTTAACTGATCGTGTAACGCAGAATCTTACCGGGGCATTCAAATGGTTGCAAATAACAACCGACACATCAAATGTTTGTATCATCGGGAATTTTGATGTGAATACGACAACAAATACGATAACTTTTCAAAATGCGGGTACATGGTATGATTATCTAAATGGAAATACGTTTACTGCCACAGGTACACCGCAAACAATAAGCCTCCAAGCGGGAGAATTTCATCTTTACCTTAATCGTAATGTTACAAATGTT
>DASTZB010000083.1:0-7237 GCA_035764525.1 Chitinophagaceae bacterium
ATATATTGAATGCGGATCCAAATGACTCATCATTTCATCGATCGCATTGCCTTGTAATGAATCAGTGTTCACCGGGTCAACATATCGTTGTTTAACAAGATCCAGTATTTGCTGTAAAGAACTCTTTTTGTCTGCTTTAAAAAAACCGGCTCCTGAAGGAGTATTCTCTCTTAGCTTAAAACCAAAATACATTCCACCGATCAACACAATTGAAAATATCAGCGGAAGCCATATTTGTAATTTTTTATTACCCATCGTTACTTGTTTCTTTGTATTTTAATGCAAAATAGAGAAAAGTTTCTGGTTGCTGTTGCCGTGTATCAGTTTCCGGGTACTTGTGAATAAGAGTTAATAAGAATTTATGATTATTATTAAAGCATAATCAAAAAGCACGGTGACAAATACCCACTAACAACCAACAACCAATGATAAAACTTGTTTGTGATAGCGGAGCTACGAAGGCGGAATGGTGTTTATTAAACAATGGGAAAAGGAAATCTATTTTTACTCAGGGCATAAGTCCCTATTTCTTAAATACTGAACAAATAAAGGACTTGTTGCTTAACGAACTGAAGCCAAAACTTAAGAATATAAAAATTGGCGAAATCTATTATTATGGAACCGGTTGTGCCAATCCAGCAAATGCCCGGTTGGTAAAAAAAGCTATTCAACTCGTTTTTACCGATACAAAAAAAATTGAAGTAACTCATGACCTGATGGCAGCAGCAAGGTCTGTTTGTGGAAAAAAGAAAGGAGTAGTAGCCAACCTGGGAACAGGATCCTTCTGCTGTTATTATGATGGTAAAAAAATACTGAAGCAAATTCCGGGCACTGGATATATACTAGGGGATGAAGGCAGCGGAGCTTATCTTGGAAAAAAAGTCCTTCAATATTATCTATACGAAACTTTTGATGATGATCTTCGGGCAAGATTTAATGCAAAATACATTACAAATCGGAGTGAGATACTGGAAAACGTATATAAAAAACCATTTCCTAACCGCTACCTTGCATCTTATGCAATATTTCTCGCTGAAAACAGGGGGCATTATATGATCGATAACATAATTGAGGATGGGCTGAATGAATTTTTCTTTTATCATCTTTGTAAGTTTGGAGAATCCTGGGTAATGCCCATTCATTTTGTAGGAAGTGTTGCATTTGGTTTTAAGGATGTGTTGCAGCAACTTTGCAGCACTTATGAATTTGAATTGGGTAATGTGATAAAAAACCCAATGGAAGGGTTAGTAGCCTATCATAGCTAGGAGGAGTTTAATTATGTCATTTGAAAGAATAACCGAACAACCAAGTAATTACCGGCATTTAGATAAAATGCCTGTGGCAGAGCTTTTAGTAAACATAAATAACGAGGATAAGACGGTTCCGTACGCTATTGAAAAAGCGATCCCACAAATTGAGAAATTAGTGGAGGCTGCCAGCGTTAAAATGCTTAGTGGCGGGAGATTGTTTTATGTTGGAGCAGGCACCAGTGGCAGGCTCGGGGTGGTAGACGCCAGCGAATGCCCGCCTACGTACGGAGTGCCTTATGGATTGGTAAATGCGATCATTGCCGGTGGCGATAAAGCTATTACTATGGCGGTTGAATATGCAGAAGATAATAAGGAAGAAGGTTGGAATGACCTGGGTAAAAACAATATTTCGGATAAAGATTTTGTGATAGGCATTGCGGCAAGCGGCACTACCCCTTATGTGTTGGGTGCATTAGAAGGCTGCAAAGCCCGGGGCATACTTACAGGTAGCATTACAAATAATCCGGGTTCACCATTAGCTCGAGTGGCTGATTACCCGGTTGAAATTGAAGTGGGGCCAGAGTTTGTTACGGGCAGCACACGAATGAAAAGCGGTACTTCCCAAAAATTGGTATTGAATATGATCTCCACAGCAATCATGATCCAACTTGGCCGAGTGGAGGATAACAAGATGGTAAATATGCAGCTTACGAATGAAAAATTGGTTGACCGGGGCACCAAAATGTTGATGGAAAAACTAAAGATGAGTAGCTACGATAATGCCAAAGAGTTACTCCTTAAATACGGCAGCGTAAAAAAAGCCGTCGAAAATTCTTCAAAATAACAAGCGTTATTAGTTTTCTTTTTTATCTTGTATGCCTAACGGTTCAGTAGTGGAATTATACTATTTATATAACGGTTCTTCCTCGGCAAGTGATGGTTCATTTGCCATTCGCACTACATCTACAACAACAATCCGCTAAGCGGATTGTAAATTACCATATCAAACATCGGGCTTTAAGCTGTAAATGACAAGGGTCGGTTAAATAACTTTATAAAATCACATCAACAAAATAATATGCAGGTTTTAAAATTCGGCGGTACATCCGTAGCCAATGCTGAAAACATCTCGAAAGTAGTTGCGATCGTAAAGGAGACATTAAAAAAAGATAAAACAATTGTGGTGGTATCTGCTTTAGGCGGCATCACAGATCTGCTGCTTAATGCGGCTGCCCTCGCTGCTGCCGGCGATGAAACTTACAAAGAAAAATTATTAGTGATCGAGCAAAGACATATGGAGGCCGTAAAACAGTTGATTCCTGTAGCACAACAAAGTCACTTATTAAGTTTGGTAAAAAAGAGCTGCAATGAAATAGAAGATATCTGTAACGGTATTTTTTTATTAGGGGAGTTAACGCCAAGAACTAAAGACCGGATCAGTAGCTATGGCGAATTAATTTCTTCACGGATCATTGCCGCAAAATTTAATAGTGACGGCATTTCCGCAACATGGAAAGATTCCCGCGAATTAATTGTTACGAACTCTTCTTTTACATCGGCTGAAGTTGATTATACGGAGACGAATAAAAAAATTAATGATTACTTCAACTCACCAGCTTCTTCATTATTCATTTTACCGGGTTTTGTTGCTACAGATAAAAATGGAGTGACCACAACACTTGGTCGTGGTGGTTCTGATTTTACCGCCGCTATTATTGCGTCCGCAGTTAAAGCAAGTGTGTTGGAAATTTGGACAGATGTAAGTGGTATGATGACTGCTGATCCACGACTAACAAACAATGCCCGCATCATTCCTCATATTTCTTACCAGGAGGCAATGGAGCTTTCACATTTTGGCGCCAAAGTAATTTATCCGCCAACTATTCAGCCTGTAATGAGTTTGGGAATTCCTGTCTGGATCAAAAACACTTTTGCTCCTGCAGACGAAGGAACATTAATAGAATCAGTTTCTACAAAGAATGGAAATATCGTAAGAGGAATTTCAAGTATCAACAGTATTGTTTTAATAAGTTTAGAAGGAAGTGGCATGATCGGTATCCCGGGTTTTTCAAAAAGATTATTTGAAGCATTGAGCAATGAAAAAATAAATGTTATCCTGATCACGCAAAGTTCATCCGAACATTCTATTTGCGTAGGTATTGAAGCCGCTTCTGCTCAAAAAGCAAAGCAGTCAGTTGACGCAGCTTTTGTAAATGAGATTGCTTTACAGAAAGTAGAGCCATTAAAAATTGAAACTGATCTTTCAATTGTTGCATTGGTAGGAGAGAATATGAAAAGCCATCCCGGTATAAGCGGCCGCATGTTCAGTGCCATGGGAAGAAATGGCGTGAATATTCGGGCCATTGCACAGGGATCATCAGAAAAAAATATTTCAGCTGTAATTGCCACAAATGATGTAAAAAAAGCAATTAACGTGTTGCATGAAGAGTTTTTTGAAACAACTTATAAGCAAGTCAATTTATTTATTGTCGGCACTGGTAATGTTGGAAAGAAATTATTTGGTCAATTGCAAAAACAACTTGATTTTTTGCAAAAGCAAATGAAGTTAGTTGTTAATGTAGTGGGAATTTGCAACAGTCGAAAAATGCTGATCGATGAGAACGGTATCAAGCTTTCTCAATGGGAACAAAAGATAAGTGAGGGGAAGAATGCTAACATACAACAATTCGTAAATGAGATCATCGAACGCAATCTTCGCAATTCAATTTTCGTCGATATAACTGCCAGCGATCTTGTTGCCAATGTGTACGAGCAATTATTAAGAAAAAGTATCTCTGTTGTTGCTTGTAATAAGGTGGCTGCCTCTTCCGCTTATGATAATTATAAGAAACTAAAAGACATTGCAAGAGAATTCAATTGTCATTTTCTTTTTGAAACTAATGTAGGAGCAGGATTGCCGGTCATTGCTTCGTTAAATGATCTGTTAAACAGCGGTGATCGGGTTCATCGAATTGAAGCAGTACTCAGCGGCACACTCAATTTTGTTTTTAATAATTATGATGGAAATAGAAAATTTGCTGATGTAGTGAAACAGGCACAGGATGAAGGCTACACGGAACCTGATCCACGACTTGATCTCAGTGGCACCGATGTAATGAGAAAGATCATGATCCTTGGAAGAGAAGCAGGCGAAAAAATAGAAATGAATGAGATCAGCAATAATTCATTCATGCCGGAATCATGTATGAAAGGGACGGTAGATGATTTTTATGCAGCGATGGCAAAAGAAGAAGCTCATTTCAAAAAGATATATGAAAAAGCAAATGCAGCTGGATGCAAATTAAAATTTGTCGCTTCTTATAATGAAGGCAAAGCATCTGTTGGCTTACAACATATCGATCCGAAACATGACCTTTATCACTTGTATGGAAAAGATAATGTAGTATTGTTTTACACTGATCGTTACAAAGAGCAACCAATGGTGGTGAAAGGAGCTGGAGCTGGTGCTGAGGTGACTGCCAGTGGAGTGTTTGCCGATATTTTAAGAGCTGTAAAAATGTAAGATGAAAACAGTAACAGTACATTCTCCCGGAACGGTTGCTAATCTTGTTTGTGGTTTTGATATTCTTGGCCTCGCATTGAATGCTCCCTATGATGTGATGAAGCTGAAATTACTTGATAAATCTGATGTGATAATTCACAATAAAGACAATTTCAATTTACCAACCGAACCTGAAAGGAATGTTGCTGGAGTTGTGTTATTATCTGTGATGGAAAGAATGGAAAATAAAATTGGTTTTGAAATTGAAATTGAAAAACACATAAAGCCAGGTAGTGGGATAGGAAGCAGTGCGGCAAGTGCAGCGGGTGCAGCGGTAGCAGCGAATCATTTGCTTGGGAATATTTTTTCTAATGATGAATTAGTGCAGTTTGCCATGAATGGAGAAAAGCTGGCATCAGGAGTTAAACATGCTGATAATATTGCTCCCTGTATTCTTGGTGGAGTAAGTTTGATACGTTCAATTTTTCCGTTAGATATCGTTTCAATTCCTTCTCCTGATCTTTTTGTTACGGTTGTTCATCCACAAATTGAAGTAAGAACCTCTGATGCAAGACAGATACTTCGACAGCAGATCTTGTTAAAAGATGCGATACGCCAATGGGGAAATATCGCTGGCCTTGTAACCGGCTTTTTAAAAAATGATCTTGATCTTATCGGTCGCTCATTGGAGGATGTGATCATCGAGCCCGTTCGGAGTATTCTGATTCCCGGTTTTGATGAAGTGAAAAATAAATGTAAAGAGGCGGGGGCATTAGGCGGAGGTATTTCTGGTTCTGGTCCTTCTGTATTTATGTTGAGCAAACATGAAGCAACAGCAAAGAATGTTGAATCAGTAATGAAGGAAGTTTATACAAAAATTGGAATTGACTTTAATACTTATGTTACTACAATAAATAAAAGAGGCGTTGAAGTGATAAGTGAATAAACAAATAAATTATTAAATAACAATCTAAGTCACCCCTTTAGGGGGACAGGGGGTATGAAATACTATAGTACAAATAAAAATTCTGACCAGGTTTCATTTAAAGAGGCAACGATCAGAGGACAGGCACCTGACAAAGGACTTTATTTTCCTGAAACAATTCCGCAAGTGGATAAAGGATTGATCGATAACATCGAAAAGATGTCAAATGAAGAAATAGCATTTCGGGTTATTAAGCCTTATGTAGCAAATGAATTAACTGACGATGACCTTTTTAGAATAGTGAGTGAAACCATAAACTTTCCGATCCCTCTCGTAAAAGTTTCCGATAACATTTATTCTCTTGAGCTTTTTCATGGTCCTACGCTTGCATTTAAAGATGTTGGTGCAAGGTTCATGAGTCGCTGTCTTGGTTATTTTTTAAAAAACGAAAATAAAAAAGTAACTGTATTGGTTGCTACTTCGGGCGATACAGGCGGAGCTGTTGCCAATGGGTTTTTTGATGTTCCCGGCGTTGATGTAATAATTCTTTATCCTTCTGGTAAAGTAAGCGCCGTACAGGAAAAACAATTGACAACTCTCGGAAAGAATATTCATGCAGTAGAGATCGAAGGAAATTTTGATGATTGCCAGCAGATGGTAAAACAATCTTTTGCTGATGAAGAAATAAATAAAAAACTATTTCTTACTTCTGCCAATTCAATAAATGTAGCTCGTTGGTTGCCACAACAGTTTTATTATTTCTTCGCCTATAAACAATGGCTAGATAAGGATCATGCACCTGTGATTTCTGTTCCAAGTGGAAATTTTGGGAATATCTGCGCTGGCATTCTGGCAAAACAATCTGGTTTACCTGTTCATCATTTTATTGCTGCCTGTAATGTCAATGATACCGTAACAAAATATTTACAAACAGAAATTTTTCAAACACAAACTGCAAAAGCAACATTTTCCAATGCGATGGATGTTGGCAATCCAAGTAATTTCATTCGGATACTCGAGATATTTCATCATCAATTTCCAGATCTCGCTAAAAATCTGTCATCGTATAATATTAGTGATGACGAAACAATAGCAACGATCAAAGAAGTGCATGAAAGATCAGAATATACACTGGATCCTCACGGTGCTGTTGGATACTTATCACTTAAAAGATTTTTACAAACACATCCGGGAAGAAAAGGAATTTTTTTGGAGACGGCACATCCGGTAAAATTTCCTGAAGCAGTTGAGAAGGCGACGTCAAAAGAAATTGATCTCCCGTCTTCTATATCATCACTTATGAAGAATGAAAAGAAAAGCATTAAGATGAACGCTTCTTATGAATCATTTAAGAATTTTCTATTGGATTAACCAACATTTCATCATTTATTTTTTCACACTATAATTTATCAACTTTTAAACTTTTGCTATTGACACATTAATCAATGCAGGTGTATCTTTGCACAGGAGTTTTTGGTGTATGCATGATATAGAACCTTTTTATAACTGGCGGCATATTTATGTAAGCGAAGAAGATCAGCGTTCGCCCTTTTATGGCCA
>DASTZB010000084.1:0-9493 GCA_035764525.1 Chitinophagaceae bacterium
AGGAAACTTATCAGCGCTTGATGAAGTCTTCTTCAACGTCGAACCTCAAACCTTAAACCTCCAACCATCTCTTTCTTCGACAGCATCAAGAGCCGCTTTATTCATTATGCTTTATCGCGGCTATCCATTATTACAACAACCCTTTCAACTACTGAATTGTTTATTGGAGATAGATGAACAGTTAAGTTCATGGCGTTACCGTCACATGAACATGGTGCATCGGATGATTGGGACAAGAATAGGAACTGGTGGAAGTTCAGGAAAAGATTATTTAAAAGCCGCAGCAGACAAACATTATATTTTCCGGGAAATTGCACAGCTTAATAGTTTTCTTATCGAAAGAAGAAAACTGCCAATATTGACTAATGAAATGGAAAAGCGATTAGGGTTTGTTCACCAGTAATTCTCAGAAAAATCTTCCTGTCCCTTCTATCTTCCTGTAAGGTTTTTTGAAGAATGCATCTATTTTAGAATTGAACTCATTTGTATAAACGATCGGCGTGCTATGTCCTGAGTTTGGCAGTATCCATAAATAAGCATTCGGAATATTTTTATAGATCTCCATGGTGTGTTCTTCTTTAATTACATCATGATCGCCACCGATAACTAATGTGGGACAAGTTATTTTCTGAAGATCGCTTAATGGTATATGCGGATTTTCAACTAATAGGTTTAATAATTTATAGCCGTCCTTTTCCTTTTCATTTTTATCAGGCTTGGCTTTTAGCTGAGTGTACATGGGTGTTACCATATCCCAAATTTCCTGGGGAACTGCTGTTGTATCAGGTCGCAAGTTTGCGCCAGTTATGGCAAGCTTTCTTACTTTTTCAGGATGACGAATAGCCATCAATAATCCATTAATGCCACCATCACTCCAACCGACTACATATGCCGAGTCAATTTTCATCGCGTCCAGCAATGCTGCATAATCATCTGCCATCATTTCATAACTCAGGGAATCCGCCGGGTCTGCCGATTTTCCCTGTGCACGACTATCAGCTATGATCACTTTGTATTTTTGTGCGAAATAGGGGATTTGTTTTGTGAAATTATTTATAGAACCTCCATTGCCATGAATGAATAATAGTGGTTTGCCTTGACCGTAAACCTCTGCATACATTTTAAATCCACGGATATTATAATATTTTCCAACAGTCTTATTCTTCCCATAGATATTTTTTGGGTCTTTCATCATTTTTTCAAACTCGGCCTGGATTTTTGCAAAATCATCCTGCGAAAATGATAGCAGTGCGATTGCAGTAAATACAACGAATAGAAGCAGTAGTTTTTTCATGATGGTGTGTTTTTAGGTACGGACAAGGTAAAAAAAAGAATGAGGTATTTAAAAAATACCTCATTCCACAATTAACCTTATAGCTAAAAACTAAGGAGTTTAAAAAGTATAGCGAATTCCAAGTCCTCCATAATGTGCAAAACCTACATAATCCCCAAATTCAAATGACGGCTGCCAATCGATGGAAATATTGATAGGCGCCCCGTTAAATTTATAATCAAGACCTAAGACCCCATCAATACCAACATAAGCACCATCGATATGGTTATAGTGATCGTAGTAATCATAAAAACCAACATGGGCGCCGGGACCGACATACCATTTCAAACCTTGTGCATCTCCAAGGTTTCCATGTATTTCATACAAACCCGTAAAACGAAAACCGTGATTCCAGAAAAAACCAATGAATTCACCGGCATTGTTTTCATTAAAAAAATGTTTGAATGTGACACCTGCGCCGTCCCAGATTTTTACTCCAAGTGCGGATCGGTAAGAAGAGCTATGGGCACTGTTGCTCTGGGCATGCGACAAAATAAATACACAAAGAGTTACAGATAATAAAATGGTTTTTCTCATAAAAAATTGATTTTTAATTACTGTTTCAACCCCATTTTCGTGCCAAAATGTGGATAAAAGCGGGGGAAAATCAGTTCTTCCTGAAACTCAATAAGAAGTAAATTATTGTACAAAACGCAATAAAAGTAGTGGTGCCAAATGTAAATGAAGATCCAAATGTTGACCAGATAAAACCGGCAATTATGCTTGCCAGTAAACTGCAAATACTCTGGCAGGAAGTATAAAAACCCACAGCTGTTGCTGTATTTGTATCATGAGCAATGTTAGTAATCCAGGCTTTGACAATGCCTTCCGTTGCAGCTGCATAAATCCCGTAAATAAAAAACAGGATAAAGATGACAATGACAGATGGATGAAAAGCAAAACCTCCGTATACAATTGCGAACATCAGTAACCCAACTATAAAAATATTTTTGATCCCGAATTTATCTGCCAGTTTTCCAAATGGAAATGAAGCCCCCGCATAAATAAGATTGTAAAAGATATAAGCCGCAATTGTTATTGTGTCGTTACCAGTCACTTCTTTTGTAATGAGCAATAAAAAAATATCCGAGCTGTTGAACAAAGCAAACAATAATAGACCGATCACCAATTTTTTATAATCTGTGGATGCAACATTCCAATATTTTAAAAATGAGAAAAAATTTCCTTTGCTTAAAGTAGAAACGGATTCTCTTTTTTCTTTAAGTAAAAAGATCAGCAAGACGGCAATGATACCCGGAATGAATGCGAAATAAAAAAGAGATGAATAATTTTTTGGAAAGAAATAAAGGAACACTAAGGCTATGATGGGGCCTATCGCTGCACCAACAGTGTCCATTGCCCTATGAAAGCCGAAAATGCTGGCCTTTGTTTCTTTCGTTGCTTGTTGTGAAAGCATGGCGTCCCTTGCTGCAGTTCTTAATCCTTTACCAAAGCGATCAAGGGTTCTTGCAAAAAAGATCCACAAAGGATAAACCAGCATTGCCATCATTGGTTTACTGATGGCGCTGAAAAAATATCCGCTTTTAATAAATGGCAAACGAACTCCTTTTTCATCACTTAGTTTACCAAAATATCCTTTGCTGATGCCAGAAGTAAATTCCGCAACACCTTCCAATATGCCAATGAGTAAAACAGAGAAGCCAATTTCTTTTAAGTAAACAGGAACAACAGGATAGATCATTTCACTTGCTATATCTGCAAACAAGCTGACGACAGAAAGAATGATAACAGTGCGATTGATCAAACGCATTAATTGAAGTTAATAAATTTGATTTCATACAGCCTCTTAATAACGAATTATAAAGATTCTCTCTTCAGAATTCATAACAAATCACTGCGATCAGCGTTCTATAATTGCTGAATAGAGATCAAAAAGATGAATGGAGCGTCGCAACAGAAGCCTGATAGAAATTCACCACCCGACCTAATGAAAAAAATTCTTTTAACAGCAAAATTGAGAATCCGAAGCCTTAAAAAAATATTGGCTGTCAAGGCTTTTCGCTTTGCTAATTCAAACAAATTCCTACAACTTTGCACACATTAAATCCAATCCTCATAAATGGGACTTTTTAACTGGTTTACACAAGAAATAGCCATCGACCTGGGTACCGCCAATACCCTCATCATACATAACGACGAAGTTGTAGTAAATGAGCCTTCGATTATTGCCTTAAACCGCAACAACCCCAAGGAAGTACTTGCCGTGGGTAAAAGGGCTTTGATGATGCACGAAAAAACTCACGAAAGCATCCGTACGGTTCGTCCGCTGAAAGATGGCGTGATCGCTGACTTCAACGCTGCGGAATTGATGATCCGTGAGCTGATCAAATTGGTATACACTAAGAAGCCGATGTTCCCTCCAAGCTGGCGCATGATGATCTGTATCCCTTCTTCTATTACTGAGGTAGAGAAAAGAGCGGTTCGTGACAGTGCCGAGCAAGCTGGTGCAAAAGAAGTTTACCTGATCCATGAGCCGATGGCTGCTGCGCTGGGTATTGGTATTGACGTGGAAGAGCCGGTTGGAAACATGATCATTGATATTGGTGGTGGCACTACTGGCATTACGGTTATTGCCCTTGCTGGCATTGTTTGCGACCAGAGTATTCGTATTGCCGGGGATGAATTTACTGCTGATATTATGGAGGCGCTGCGTCGCTATCACAGCTTGTTGATTGGTGAAAGAACTGCCGAGCAAATCAAAATACAGGTTGGCGCTGCTATGAAAGACCTTGAAACTCCTCCTGACGATATCCCGGTTAATGGCCGCGACCTTGTAACAGGTATTCCAAAACAAATTATGGTCAGCTTCCAGGAAATAGCCGAAGCTTTAGATAAAAGTATTTTTAAAATTGAGGAAGCTATTCTTAAAGCTTTGGAGCAAACACCTCCTGAGCTGGCTGCCGATATTTATCGCCGAGGGCTTTACCTGACGGGCGGCGGTGCCTTGTTAAGGGGATTAGATAAAAGATTAAGCCAAAAAATCAAATTGCCTGTACATATTGCCGATGATCCGCTTAAAAGTGTGGTGCGTGGCACAGGCATTGCATTAAAACACTACGACAGGTATCCGTTTGTGATGAGATAATAACATGTTAAAGGCACAAAGGTAGAAGGCACAAGAAAAACAATCCTTGTACTTTGTGCGTTGTTTCTTGAAACTTGTTCCTTTCTAAATGCGAAACGTATTTCTCTTTATCCGCAGGTATATCACTTTTATCAGCTTTGTGCTGTTGCAGATACTTGCCCTTTCCATGTTGTTCAGGTATAATAAATATCACCGGGCAGTTTTTTTTGGAAAGGCAAATGAAATAACCGGGTATATTAATTCGAAATACGACAATGTTGATGACTACTTTCATTTGAAAGAGGAGAATTCTAGGATCCATAAAATGAATGACTCTCTTTTAAATCTACTACCCGGTAATTTTATAAAAGTGGATACTGGTTCTCATCTTATCACAGATACTGTTGGTTTCGATACACTTCACATGGTTAGAAAATATTTGGCTAAAGAAGCTAAAGTGGTAAGCAACTCAATTAATAGTCAGAAAAACTATTTCCAGATAAACCGGGGATCAAATCAGGGTATAAAAGATAATATGGCTGTCTTTAATTCGGATGGTAGCGTAGTGGGACAGATTGTTGGGGTAAGTGAAAATTTTAGCCAGGCCATGAGTTTGCTGCATGTACAAAGCACAGTAAGCGCCATGATGAAAAAGAGCAGGAATAATGGGAAAATAGAATGGGATGGTCAAAGTCCTCTTTATTTAACGTTAAGAAATATTCCCAAGAGTGATTCTGTAGTAAGAGGTGATACGGTGCTTACTGGTATCAATTCTTATAATTATCCTCCGGGTTGGATGATCGGTACCGTGGCCGAAATTGTTGAAGATAAAAGCACCAACTTTTATGTGTTACGGGTAAAGCCCTCTGCCAATTTTCAAAACCTGCAGCAGGTTTTTGTGATAGAAAATCTCCAAAGAGAGGAACAAGTGGTATTGGATAAAACCACACAGAAAAAGGTAGATGAATTAAACAAAAGAAAACAATGAATGGTGTGCTGAGAAATATAATTCGTTTCATTTTCTTCATCCTGTTACAGGTGTATATACTGGACAATGTGCCAGCATTGCATAGATTTATTATTCCTGTAATTTATTTTCTTTTTATTCTTTGGCTGCCATTTTCCATTTCAAGATTCTGGTTATTAGTGATTGGCTTTCTTACCGGGTTGTCCTATGATTATTTTACGGTTACTCCCGGTTTGCATGCTGCAGCCTGTGTATTGATCGCTTATTTCCGTCCATTTATCGTCAACATCCTGATCCCAAAAGATACTTCTGAATTCAATTACAGCGAGCCCTCTGCAAAAGCAATGGGTTGGGCGCCTTACGCAGTATATGTATTTGCGCTTTCGCTGCTTCACCACGGCTACTTGCTGCTATTGGAATGGCTTGAAGTTGGCAATTTTCTTGATTTCCTGATAAAAGTCGTTGCCACTACGGCCATTAGTGTACTATTAATCTTTACAGCTGAAATTCTATTTCCAAGAAGGTTGAAGTACAGGACTAACACGGCCTATTGAGATTAGGAATCAAGATGTCAACTCAAAAACTTATAATAGAAAATTAAATAGTGACATCTCCATTTTAAAAACAACTTCTTCGTTGTAATTTGCAATGGTACCGCGTACATTTTACCTCGTACATTTTTTATGCCTGTGTTTAACCAATCAAGAAGCCGTATCATAAGACTCATATTTTCTGTTGCATTTTTTGTAATACTTGCGCAGCTATTCAATCTACAGGTTGTTTCTGATAAATACAGGAAACTGGCAATGGATAATGCGGTCTATCCAAAGATCGTTTACCCGGAACGCGGGATCATTTTCGATCGTAAGGGAAAAGCGATTTTAAACAATGCCATTATGTATGATATGATGGTGACACCTGCAGAAATAAAAGGGATCGACACAGTGGATTTTTGTAAGATGATGAATATTGATACAGTCGAATTTAACAGGAGAATCCTTGATGCAAAATTCAAGAACACTGCAGTTCGTCCTTCTATATTTGAAGACCTTCTTACTCCTGAAATGCAAGTAAGGTTTGAAGAGAACAGTTGGAAATTTCCGGGATTTGTTTTGGTACAAAGACCTGTAAGAATTTACCCTTTCAATGCTGCTGCACATCTGCTTGGGTATATCGCTGAGGTAACCCCGAAACAAATGGAAAGTTCTGATGGTTTTTATAGAATGGGTGACTATGTCGGCCAAACAGGATTGGAATCTGTTTATGAGAGGGTGTTAATGGGGCAACGCGGTGTACAATATTTGATCAAGGATAATAAAAACAGGTTGGTGGGTTCTTATGAAAAAGGAGAATTTGACACCGCTGCGATTGCAGGCCGCGGTTTAAGAACTTATATTGATATAGAACTGCAACAACTGGCCGAAAAATTAATGAGTAATAAAGTTGGCTCTGTTGTCGCACTCGATCCCAAAACAGGCGGCATCATCGCAATGACTTCAGGTCCCAATTTTAATCCTAATGAGCTAACAGGACCGGAGAAAAGTAAAAACTATACAAGATTAGTATTGGATGTTAAGGCTCCTTTACTCAATCGTGCGATTAAAGGGCAATATCCTCCAGGTTCAACTTTTAAACCTATTGATGCATTGATAGCATTGGAAGAAGGTGTAATAACCCCTCAAAGTGGTATTGCTTGTAGCGGTGGGTATTATGCATGCAGTAAAAGAGTTGGTTGTTTAGAAACCTGGGCGGGGCATGCTGCGAATTTGCGACTTGCTATTGCCCATTCCTGCAATTCATTTTTTTGTAACACTTTCCGGCTGATCGTCGATAACAGAAAATATGGTGATGTAAAAGTTGGATATCAAAAATGGCATGATTACATGAATGCATTTGGATTAGGTGTAAGACTTGGATTAGATCTGCCAAGTGAAGACAAAGGAGGTATTCCTGATACAGCTGTTTATAATAAAGAGTATCGGAATCAATGGAATTCCTGTACCAATCTGACTTTGGGAATTGGCCAGGATAAAATGACAGCTACTCCGCTTCAATTGGCAAATGCTATGTGTATCATAGCTAACAGGGGCTATTATTATATACCTCATTTTGTTCAAAAAATTGATGATGAAACAGAAGAAGATAGTGCCTTACTTGGTAAATATCGCAGGAAACGTGAAGTGCTAACTCATATTCCTGATGATGCTTATGATGCAGTGCAAAACGGTATGCAGGATGTTGTTGAAGAAGGTACTGCACGCATTGCAAAAATTCCTGGCATCGATATTTGTGCAAAAACTGGAACCGCTCAAAATTTTACCATGCTTGATGGAAGAAGGCTCGAGTTACCCAATAATTCTATGTTTGTTTGTTTTGCACCAAAAGAAGATCCAAAGATCGCTATAGCAGTAACCGTTGAAAACGCCGGCTTTGGCGCTACATGGGCAGGACCAATTGCACGAATCTTAATGGAGAAATATCTGAATGATACTTTGCAAACTCAAAGCAAGGAAGATCTCGAAAGGATCTCAAACGCCGACCTGATGCCCAAGTATTATATCCGAAAACAAAAGGTCGCCGATTCTTTAAGAGATGTTGAATGGTTCAAGATGACGAAGGACAGTTCTTATATTAAGAAATATGTTTTTGAAAAAACTTCTTTGCCTGGACCTAAGAATGATAAAGACAAAGAAAAGCAAAACAAAAAACAAGAAATTGCTATTTGGATTGATGAAAGAGCCCACCGTCAAAAACAGTTTGCCCATACATGAGCCAGCGTAATCCTGAAATATCAAAAGGAGTTGACTGGAGTCTTGTATGGCTATGGATTTTATTATCTGTTGTTGGCATCATGGCAATTTTTGGAGTGACTTATCATGATGGTGACAATGTTATTCAAACATTTCTGCGATTTAAAACCGATTATAGCCGTCAATTTTATTTTTTTATTGTGTCGATAGTTATCGGCATGTTCATACTGCTTACCGACAGTAAATTTTTTCCGGCAACTGCTAATCTTTGGTATGCCGCAGGTATATTTTTGATCCTACTTGTTTTTCCATTGGGATCAAAAGTAAAAGGAACGGAATCTATTATTAAAGTAGGTGGCAGTTTTCAATTTCAGCCTGCTGAGTTTTGTAAAATTTGTGTCTGTCTTGCTTTGGCAAAATATCTTTCCAGACCTGAAACAGATTTCAGACGAACACAATCACAACTTATAGCAGCGGGTATTGCCTTATTGCCTGCTGTATTCAGCATCATGCAAAGTGAAACTGGCTTGGCGCTGGTATACCTTTCATTTTTTATTGTAATGTATCGCGAAGGTCTGTCATCCGCTGTTCTTATAATTGGATTTTCAATCGGGACATTAGTTGTAGCAACATTGCTTGTTGAAAAGAACTTACTCGCATTTATTCTGCTGGTAATAACCGGGCTAATTGTGTTTATTATGCGACGCCAGATAAAAAGAAACAGGTCCCTTCTTATCAATATTATTCTTGTAGGGGTATTATGTATAGGAATTCAGCGCTTCGGAGTTCCTTTTGCTTTCAAGCATGTATTGAAAGAACACCAGGTAGAAAGGATTTTTAGCACTATTGGAAAGGATATACCAAATGAATATAAAAAAGAACACAGAAAGGATGAAGCAAAAGCTCCCGGTAAAAAAGATGTAGACTATAATGTGAAGCAATCAAAGATCGCTATAGGTAGCGGAGGCTTTGCTGGCAAGGGTTTATTAAAGGGAACACAAACACGTTTTGATTTTGTGCCGGAACAAAGAACAGACTTTATCTTTTGTACAATTGGTGAAGGCTTTGGATTTATCGGAAGCTTGGTTTTATTAGGTCTTTATCTTGTTTTATTATTCCGGATAGTTACAGTAGCAGAGCGGCAACGAAGTGTTTTCAGCAGGTGTTATGCATACGGTGTTGGAGCGGTTTTCTTTTTTCATATCGCCATAAACCTTGCAATGACGGTTGGTCTTGCGCCCGTGATCGGTATTCCTCTTCCTTTTGTTAGTTATGGCGGAACTTCATTACTTACCAATACCATCCTATTATTTATTCTTATTCGTTTGGATGCTGACCGGCAGATGGTTTTACGCTAA
>DASTZB010000085.1:0-2975 GCA_035764525.1 Chitinophagaceae bacterium
ACATGTACAGGGACCTGGTAAATGACCTTTCAACGGATTATCATTTGATTGCTCCGGATTATCCCGGTTTTGGGCAAAGCAGTTCGCCATTGCCATCTGCTTACAATTACAGTTTCGATAACCTCGCTTTGACTATCAATCATTTTATTGATGCATTGGAGTTAAAGAAATTTAGCTTGTATGTACAGGATTATGGCGGTCCTGTTGGTTTTCGTATTGCCGCACAAAGACCTGAATTGATCCAGGCATTGATCATACAAAACGCAAATGCTTATAACGAAGGATTGGGTGATGCGCTGAAACCATTGGTTGACTACATTCAAAACCAAAATGCAGAAACAGAAAAAGCAGTAAGGTTTTTCTTGTCTTCCGATGCTAATAAATGGCTGCACACAGATGGCGCTGAAGATGTTTTAAGTATAAGTCCGGATAGTTATACAATTGATCAATATTATTTAGACCGTCCCGGTAATGATGAAATACAATTAACTTTATTTAGAAATTATGGAACCAATTTGCCATTGTATGAAGAATGGCAATCTTATTTCAGGAAATACCAGCCGCCCGCATTAGTCATATCTGGTAAAAATGATAAGCTCTTTGTAGCAGCGGGTGCAGAAGCATTTAAAAACGATATAAAAGAAGCACAAATAAGATTATTGAATGGTGGCCATTTTGTATTGGAAGAGAAGCATGTTGAAGCGGCCTCATTGATCAGATCTTTTCTTGCCGAAAAAGGCATTCAATAATATTCATGGTAATAACGATTCCAACCGGGGAACTGACCATGGATCAACAGGATAATTTTGGATCATGACAAATCAAAATGTATTCACATTAGTTAATCAACAAAATGGGAATCTTGCATTCAAACTGTTTTCATTTGAGGATAATAGTTATTTCGACCATTTGCAACGAAATAACTATTACTCTCTCATTTGGGTGACAGAAGGCAACGGTAAACTAAAAACTGATTTCTCGGAATACAATTTTGAGAAGAACATGTTGTTTTCATTCACTCCCTATCAACCATTCATGTTTTCATCAAACATGATAAAAGGAGTAGCTGTTTACTTTCATTCCGATTTTTTTTGTATTCATAAACATCAGACTGAAGTAACGTGTAATGGCATCTTGTTCAACAATATTTACCAGACACCTTTTATACTGGTCGACGAAACATTACAAACTACATTCAATAAAATTATCGAGCAGATCAAATCAGAAATGCAAAATCCCGGATTAGCACAATATGAATTACTGATTTCGTTTATGAAAATTTTTTTGATAGAAGCGTCCCGTTCAAAAGCACGGCAACAACCAGAAGCCATACCATTTGAAAAAGGAAACAGGGAACCGGTTATTCTGCAAAATCTTAAGGAGGCGATCGAAAATGATTTTAGATCGAAGCATACACCAAAAGAGTATGCTGTTTCCCTTAACATTTCACCCAATGCATTAGCGAAGATCACAAAAAAACATTTTAATAAAACTCTTACTAATTTGATTGCTGAACGCATTATTATCGAGGCCAAAAGAGAATTATACCTGACCAACAAATCAATAAAAGAGGTGGCTTACGAGTTGGGCTATGATGATGAGTATTATTTCAGCCGCTTCTTCAAAAAGAATGTGAATATCCCGCCACAAGTGTACCGGGAAACAGTAGGTTTTGGTAAAGCAGAAATTGAATGGAAAATGATACAAACGAAAAGGATTTCGGATAGCCAGGTGTCTCAGTAATTCCCATATCATTATCTTTCTTCTATCGCTCTTCGCAGCAAATTTGCAAATGGAGTAACTTTCATTCTTTGTTGATAAACTTGGATTTGAAATCCGGTATATTGGTTGACCTGACAATCACTATTAGGCTATTATTGGCAGCGCCAAGATTTCTCTGGAAGGCGTAAAGCTTGACCTGGAAGCTGCACAACAAATTGAAACGTTATATAAATAATCTCTTACTTTTAATTTATCCTCCAACCACCAAACAAATAGATCGTGGAAAAAATAAGCACCGAAGTTTATAAAAAGATAGATAATGAGATTTATAAATCCGATGGCGACATCTGGTGGAAGCCCGATACGATTTTACATTTGTTAAAAACATCAGTGAATCCATGGAGAGTTGACTATGGAAAAGATATTATAAAAAGGCTGGGTATAGAACCTAAAGGTAAAACCGCTCTTGAAGTTGGCTCTGGCGGTGGCATATTGGCTGAGGAGATCGATAAGATGGGATTTGCAACCACGGGTATTGATCCGGCAGATCAATCGATCACAACAGCGTCAAATCACGCAAAGGCAAATGGGCTCGATATTAAATATGAAAAAGGCACAGGAGAGAGCCTTCCTTATGCTGATGGTTCATTTGATTTTGTTTTTTGTTGCGATGTATTAGAGCATGTGCAGGATCTTCCTAAAGTAATATCTGAAATTTCAAGAGTGCTGAAACCAGGCGGCGTTTTTATTTATGACACATTGAACAGAACATTTATCAGCAAACTGGTTGCTATAAAGATATGGCAGGAATGGAAACGCTGGGCATTCATGCCACCTAATATTCACGTATGGGAAATGTTCATCAAGCCCGAAGAGATCAAATCACTTTTGCAGAAAAATGGTTTTGATTGGAAAGAACATACAGGTTCATCACCTAATGTTTCTATTCCCAGGATGCTCGGCTTCCTCAGAAAAAAAGCGAAAGGTGAATGGACCTATGAGGATCTTGGTAAAAATTTCTGGCTCGTCAAAAGCAACGATATGAATATTCTTTATGCAGGATATGCAATAAAGAAATAAGATCACATCTTTCATCCATAATTCTTCATAGCAACAACTGGAAATGAATTAACTTTCTATACAAAAATTTTACAGAGTGGCGGGTTAACTGGACTTTGAACAGCGATGAAATAAATTACGCCTTGCATAGCTGCTTTCTCTTCGTCAAAACGTAAACAATGTCAAACCTTAGC
>DASTZB010000086.1:0-6497 GCA_035764525.1 Chitinophagaceae bacterium
CAGTTCGGGGTCACGATAGACAGCTCTTGCAATAAGTATCCGTTGCTTTTGTCCCATGCTGATTCCATTACCTTCTGCACCGATCTTTGTATTATAACCCAGGGGCAGGCTTTCGATAAATTCTCTCACATTTGCAATCTCCGCTGCATGTCGAAGTTTTTCCATGTCTACCTTTTCCATTCCAACGGCAATGTTTTTTGCGATACTATCAGAAAATATAAAGCTCTCCTGCATCACCACACCACAATGGCTGCGCCAGGTCCTATGACTGATATTTCCAAGCGAAGCATTGCCAAGTTTTATTTCTCCTTTTTGTGGCTCATAAAATTTAAGCAACAATTTTAAGAGAGTTGTTTTACCACTTCCACTTGCCCCAACGATCGCTGTTGTTTTCCCTTTTGGAATAACAAGGTTTATGTCCTTAAGCACCGGTTCATTACCAGCACCCTGATAGGTAAAGCTTACATTATTAAATAATATAGAAGTATTGGTATCAAATTTTGTTACTGGTGGAAGACTCAAAATATCCTCATGATCTGAATAGTTATTCCTTATGCTATTTAAGTAAATATCAGTTTCAATATCTCTTCCTCCTACTATTTGTTTTGCAAACTGAGGTGGTAATTGATTTTGTAAATGCAACTCTGCTGGTTCTTCATCATCCATTGTATGAATTTCATTCAGCCTGTCCATACTGATTCTTGCATTCTGCCAGCTTTGTAAAAAACCGATCATTTGTTCAATCGGGCTATTCAATTGACCAATGATATATTGAACTGCCAGCATTGTTCCCAACGTCATTTGTCCATCAATAACAGCTTTTGCCGAAAGAAAAGTGATAAAAATATTTTTCCCTTCGTTAATAAAAAATGCCCCGGCCTGTTGCCATTGATTCAATGAAAGGCCTTTCATACTCAGTTTGAAAAGTTTTGCCTGTAGCCGCTCCCAAGTCCAGCGCATAGGTCTTTCTACTCCATTTAGTTTAATTTCCTGCATCCCTTGTACCAGCTGAATCGTGATACTTTGTTCTTTAGCAGCCACATCGAATCTTTTGTAATCAAGTACCTTTCTTTTCTTAAGAAAAATGATGACCCATAAAGAATATAAAATACTGGCAATTGCAAACACGGCAAATATGTACACATTGAAAATGGCAAGAACAATAGAAAAAATTACCAGGTTAATAAGCGAAAATAAAACACTCAATGATGAGCCAGTAAGAAAAGATTCGATTCGGCTATGGTCATTCATGCGCTGCAGAATATCTCCTGTTTTTTTGCTATCGAAAAATGAAGCGGGCAGTTTCATCAGCTTAATAAGAAAATCAGTGAGGATGGAAATATTTATCCTTGTACTAATGTGCAATAATATCCAGCCACGAACAAACTCTACCGCAAGCCGGCCGGCAAACAATGCCAATTGTGCCAACAATACGATATAAACAAAATGTATATTGCCGGTATTTATACCTGTATCCACTACGCTTTGTGTGAGGAATGGAAGAAGCAATTGTAAAAGGCTTGCAATACCAAGACCAATAAAAAGTTGAAAGACTAATTTTTTATAAGGAAAAATGTAGTTGAAAATATTTTTAAATGCAAGGCCTGTCTTTTGTTTTTCTTCTGTCTCATCTGCATTTTCATAAAAAGCCGGGGCAGGTTCAAGTAAAAGCGCAACACCTGTTTCTTCACCATTTTCCCTATCGCTTATCCAATTTGTTTTAAATTCTTCTTCTGTATAAGAAACAAATCCTCTTGCCGGGTCGGCAATGCTGATAGCGTTTTCTTTTCTAAAAAGGTTTCCCAAAGTCCTTCCCTTGGAGAAGGATTTAGGATGGACTACAACAAAATGACTTTGTTTCCAGTGTAGGATAGCTGGCAGTTTTGCATCTTCGGTTAATGTTTTATAAGTAAGTTTTAAAGCCTGTGTTCTGAAACCAATTGCTTCTGCCGCTTCGCTAATGCCTAAAAGATTTACACCTTCCTTTCCTATTTGTGTCTTGTCCCTTAATGTTTGCAATGAAAAATTTTTACCATAATACCTTGCCACCATGCGCAGGCATGTGGGGCCACAGTCCATGGAATCGGGTTGCTTATAAAATTTGAACGACATGGTTCAACTTTTTTTGTATGCAAATAATTTTTGAAATAACTGTTCCAATTCGTCAATTGCCTCGCTACCGGCATTCTGAAAAACGATCCGTTTATTAGTATCTATCAATATAAGGGTTGGATAGCCGCTTACATTTAATTTGTTTTTGAGGCATTGTTCGTCCCTGCAGTTCAAATTCTCATAAACCATTTGCCATTCATTACCGGTTTTATTATGGTATTGTTGTGCAGTTTCCAGATTATTTTCTACTGCGACAGTGATGAATTTGACCATTGAATTATACTTCTTATACAGTATATTGAGTTTCGGCAAAATAACTTGACAAGGTTTGCACCATGAGCCGCTAAAATCAAGTAAAGTATAGACGCTATCTGATAGCAATCCTGAAAGCCCTTCGTGATTCTTTTTAACAATTAATTTAAGTTCACGAGCATCCTGGTGAGAGGACTTTGACAGCGTTAGCCTTTTGTTGTCTATTGTTAGTTTATCGATTATAAAAATGTCGCCATCTATTGTAAAAGCATTTCTCGGATCCGGGTTTTTGTTTTTGATTCGATGAAGAGGTAGGAACCTTATAACCGTATCCTTTTCAACCAATTTTTTGTACTGAATTAAGATACTTCCTCCATTATTTGTACCGGGATATTCTGAAAATCCTTGTATAAGAGGATTGGATGCTACCCCAAATTCGTAAGTCTCATTTCCCCTTTGAAGCGTTGCCGAATAATATTCTGTAATGTAGACATCCAAAAAAAAACTTGAAGCGGTCTTAAGTTGTTCAAAATATTCAAATTTTTCGCCATTAGATGCGCTTACACCCAATTTGAGCTTTATACCTTTATATTCGATTTTATTTTGCTTATTATAAATATGCAATGAGTCAATGGCGATAACTGGTAGTCTATTATAAAAATCATATTCCGATGACACAGGCTGCCGCATATCCACGATATAAACACTGTCGTCGCCAAAATTTTCATTTTTGTTATTATCAATGACCAAAATTAGTTGCTGATGATTGTTGGGCCCGATCAAAATGTTCAGGTAACAGCCCCTATTTAGTGCTGTTCTATTTTGAATAGTGATACTATAGATTGCGTATCGGCTTACAGTATCCTGGTTCCTCAATATATATGCGCTATCGGTCATTGAAATAAATTTTTTAGGCAAATACTTATGTGCATAAAAATTTTTTCTTTGTATGTCCCATTCCTTGGCTTTCAGATTTAAGCTTATAGTTTGCTGGCCCAGACAACAAACACTTTGAACATATAGAAAGAAAAATGTAATTGCTTTCATAATAAGATTTTAAAAGCCTGCAACTCATAAAAAATTGCAGGCTGCATGATCATGGCTGGACACAAGCATAATAAGTTAAATTGCCTGAAGATGAAATGCAATACAACCCATCATAGTCTTCGCCAACGCAATCTCCGGAAGTACACATCACATTTCCACCTGAACAAAGCACGCAAGTGGCATTGCCACCAGCGATTTTCTTTTGTTCTTCTTTACTCAGTTTTTTGCCAAGATCTTCCAACTTTTTCATGTTTTAAAATTTTAATTTTACATTCGACCCGGGTTCAGGTACCAGGCTCTTTACCCCGACTGTTTAGCCTCGGTCGGATAGGCTTTATTGAACAATAAAGAGTTTGACTTTGCTCGGTCATTTAATTCTTCTAAAGAATTGTCCTATCTATTTTTTTATATCTCTTCAAGAATAATCTTATAAATAATTTTTAAACACGGCATACTGAAACCAATTGCCTCTGCTGCTTTGCGGATGCCTAAAAGATTTACACCTTCTTTTCCTATTTGTATTTTTTCTCTTAAAGATTGCAGTGAAAAAACTTTCCCATAATGTTTTGCAATCATCCTAAGACAAGTGGTGCCGCAATCCATTGAATCGGGTTGTTTGTAAAAAGGATATGACATAATTAGCCTTGAGAAAATTATTCGGTTATAACCTACCCCCTTTTTTATCATCAATTCTATTGTTCGATCTTCGTGCTTAATTTAATCCAAAAGCTATCCGCATTGAGGTCTTATTTTTTTAAATATTTTTTTATGATAACAAAAAGCTGTGGGTCGCTGGGCCTGGGAGCATCACTGTTTACTACCAGTCCATCTTTATTAAGGACAATATACCGGGGTATAGTTGTTATATTAAATTTTTTCCTGAAAGTCGATTTATCAGCATCCAGAAAAACAAAATTTTCATCTGTATCCAAATCTTCCTCTTGAATGCCTTTTTTCCACTTTCCAATATCCTTATCTTCAGATAAGTAAATAAAAACAACATCATCCTTGTTAAAATAGCTTTTCAAACGCTTTGATGCTGGGAATTCTTCCCTGCAAGGTAAACACCAGCTTGCCCAAAAATCAAACACTACAACCTTACCTTTATTTTTTGAAATTAAGTCCTTAATATTAACTGTTGTATTACCATCTGCCGACATCAGTTTATCGAAGTCAAGAACAGGTATTACTTTTTTAATTGAGTTTAAGGATTCAATAACTGCCACTCTATAAAATTTATCACGACTTTGTTGTTCAAATCTCTTTATATAATCTGGGGGAATGGTTATACCTAAATTGCGGGAGGAAACAATTGTATTGGCCAATAAGAATTCTTTTAAAATTCCATCAAACTCTTTTTCAATTGCATTGAATCTATTAATAAAATCTGATTGACTTTTAGGTTCATAAGACAAGTATGGAGTTGTTCTTATGCTTAAAAGAGAAAGAACAGCATCTTGATAAACCGGGTAGGGTTGAAATTCAATATTTTTAATAGTCTCCATTTTTTGATCAATAAAATTATTATAAAGATTTTCCCCTATTAATAATTCTTTATTACTCCAATAGAGCATCAAAGAATCCTTAAATGCTGCGCTTTCAATGGTGTTTAAGGCCAACTTGCTAAAATCCGAACTGATAGAAGATGTCTTAGCAAAGGAGTCAAGAAAATTAATACGAAGCCTTTTTAAATCATTTATAAAAATTTCAGACTTCTTGATTGACCAAATATTTTCAACTTTTGAGGTATAGGTCTTATTTGGGAAAAAATTGTATAATCTTCCATAATTATCAACTAACTTTTTAAAAAAAATCAATTCATTATTTCTTTGTTTATTACTATCAACTGTAAAAATGATTTCATTATTCTTAATTATTTTTATCTTAAGATGTTCCCCTGGATAAACAAGGTAGAATGTCTGATTTTGATTAGCCTGGCAAATCAGGGTTGGTCTGCTTATAATTAATTTTGTAACCTTTTTGTTTATAACAAAGGGTGTTCCAATCCATAAAGAATCGTGATAATAGAAATTAGAAATTGCTTTTTTTCCAAAAATTGATGAATCTTCAATAGTAAAAATAGTCTCCTGATCAGTAGAGGAATAAGCTGGTATATTCATGATATGCTTCTGCTTATCGGCAAAAGATTGACCATTGCAGCCCATAAAACTTATAAGCAGTGCTATAGAAGAAAGGGTACAATATTTTTTTTTCAATGAGGGCATATTTGAAAGCTGTGAGCTGATTTAAGAGTTATGTTGTAATTATTAAAGTATTGCGCACTTGGCAAAATCAGATATGGGACTAGTCCCATATCTGATTTTATTTTCTTGATTTAGCATGAAGCACAACACCAATAACCATGCTCTCCTGATAAGAGGGCATACGCAGTAGCTACCGCCTGTGCATCCGTTGCACTCATGCCACAATCATATTGTGTCCAACCGGCAGTATGCCAACAACATGTTCCTCCATCACTTGGTTCAATGAATCCACCCGTAATGTTCCTTTGTTCTTCTTTGTTAATGCTTCTGCCTAAATTTTCAAACTTTTTCATGTTTAAAAGTTTAAATTTAAATAATTGGCCCGGGTTCAGGTACCTGGCTCTTTTACCTTGCTTCGCGAAAACAAAAAGAGTTTATTGCCTCCGGGCTTCTATTTTCCTAAAAAATATTTTAATTCTTCAATATTGTATTGCTTTGGCAATTGATATCCATTAATAAAAAAAGTTGGCGTAAACTCGATCTTGACCTCGTCACACCATGTTTTCATTGATCTTAATTTCTTCTCCTGTTTTTCCAATTCGCCATTTAAAATATACTTCTCCGCAAAAGCATCATAATCCTTTCTATCGGGCAAATACCAATCATCCAAAGCCTCTTGTATAACCCTGCCATTTTTTTCATACAGCGCCATCAGGTGCTTTACGGGTTTTGCCGCGCTATCTTTTTCATCATCTGTTGCAGTAAAAAGTATTTGCACTTTCAGGTTATCATTTTCTTCTAGCAGTTTGTCTATCACGGGATGCGCTTTAGCACATGGACCACAATAAGGATTACATACTTTTATTAATGTGTTTTCAGCGG
>DASTZB010000087.1:0-3005 GCA_035764525.1 Chitinophagaceae bacterium
GATCGAATATTGCCAGATCCATTTCCCAAAATAAACGCCGGGAGGTAATGTTTGCGCCTGGAAACCAGCTTCACCTGCCGTAGCAATAATGTGTCCTTCCGGTAATTCCTGTTTACCAAATAGCACAAACTTTTTTGTAACAAGACCGATCCTGTCTTCCGGAACTATCACCAATCCAAAAAAGACACGGAGGATAAACTTATAAAATAATAAAAGAAATAATGGGATACCAATGATGAGACCCCATCTGATTAATTCTGATTTTTCCATGATGATTTAATAATTTATAGTTGAAAATATTGTTTAAATAAAAAGATTCAATATGATGGTATAGTTCAATGCACACAACTTGCCAACAACAGTGTTGCCGAGTCATGTTACCTATTTGCCTGTAAGAAGGGAACGCTACGAATAGCGTATTGCTATTTTATTTTTCCGGGAGGAGAAGTGTTATAGATCGTAAACCGGATAATAGATTCAGTTGAGCTAAAATTACCTTTATCGTCTTGGTCTTTGTTCATCTTGAGTAATTGATGATGTAAAGCTACATTGCGCTTGCATCATTTTTTAAAATATCGTAGAAATTCAAAACCGGTTTTGACAACAATCAATATTGGAAGCCAAAAACCGGTTTTTTATACAAGAAGAGATGCTTTCCCTTATATTAAGATCTGCCGTCAAAAGCTTAATTATTGACCAACCATAAATACTGCATTGCAAAACATCAACTTACCATTTTCCCAAAAGCTGCGGAACATGAGATTATCAGTTAAATAAACAATTTCACCACCACCCATATCCTGTACCCCAAATACCAGTGCGTCAGTCAATTTATCTTTTAATGCAGAACCAACAAATCCTGAAACCTGGCTATCTTTTTTAAGTACTCCCACATTCCAACCACTGGACTTGATGAATTCATATACGGCATCATCTTGTTTTAATGAATAATAAAAATTGGGGTAACCAAATGCCAGCGGATGTGTGTTATCAAGTTGCACTTTAAAAATAGAGCCTGGGATATTGGAAGAAAGAGATTCTCTTTGCCTGTCTTCATAAATCTGCAACGTGGCATAAGGATCCTTTTTATCAGCTGCATCATCCGATTTTTTTGATTTGATAGCCCAATCAGTTCTCGCTAATTGTCCAACGGCTCCTTCTATTGCGACCAATCTTCCTCCTTTGCTGATCCAGTCCTTCAATTGATCAGCCGAAGTTTTTTCAGTGAGAAAACGATAACTACCAGACGGCATGATGATGACATCGTAATCATTCAATGTAATTCTTCCGAAATCATTTGCATTTACCAGCGTAATTGGATAGTCAATTGATTGTTCAAAGAAATTCCATATTTCGCCAGCTGAGTTTGAGCCAACTCCTTCGCCGGTTAACAAAGCAACACGGGGAGCTTTCATGAAATGTATTTTGCCACTGCCAAAATCAAATCCTTTATCAACAAAACCGGTTGTAATAGAATTTGCTTTTATATTATTCGCATTACATATTTGGTTAATGATCGAAGAAAGAGAAGTACCAAATTTCTCATTCCCCTTTTTTATTATGATCAATGAACCCCGATCAAATTTCTGACCGTTAATTTCGAAAGGAGTTTCTGAGAAACGAACCTTCACTCCTTGTCTAATTAAAGTGGTCAAGGTTTTTACGCTTTGGACTCCCTGCCATGCGATAACATAACCATAAGCATCACTTACATTATTTGAAATTACTGATGGCTTAGCTCCACCAGATGATTGAAGCCTGACCTTAGATGCAAATGTTTTTAATCCATAAACATAAGGCAATGACCATGCTGTGATATCATATGTATTTGAATCAACCAGTTTGCTTTTTGGTTCAAACACAACTTTTAAAAGTGCTGATCTTGGCTGTTGTGAATGGATCATAAGGTCACCAGCATCAATGGTGAATGCATCATCTTTACCCGAAAAATAATTGTAGCCCGTAAATGTGCCTTTGGAGCTTCCACCTGCAAATTCATACTGGATGCCATTTTTGTCAAGCAAATCAGTTAGCCTATTAATTCTTTCTCTATCGGCATTACTGTTTTTTACGAGATAAGTTTTATACTCTCCTATTCCGGTATTAACCGCATCATTAAAAAATTTTCTGAATTCTCTTACCAACCGGGATGCATTTTGTGAAGAAACTTCTATTGTACTCAATCCAGTTGTATAATGATGTGTAGCACGATCCAATAATGTTAATGTATCTCCTTCATCAGTTAATGCGCCTAATCCTCCAGCAGGACCGCCTCCTTGCTCATAAGTCATTCCTATTGCCCCACTGTAAATGGGGTATGTGTCGCCATAACTTGGATAAAAAAGATCAAACACTTCTTTTGTAAAATACAACCAGCCATTGGCATCAAAATACTTTGCATGATTTTTTCCGATAGTAACCTGGAAATCCCTTTGCCATTGAGTGATCACTTCATGAAAAGGCTGCGCAGCGGGAGCAAAATAATAGGGATTGTTTATTCCCTGTTCATGAAAGTCAACATGCACATAGGGCAGCCATTGATTATACATTTTCATTCTTTGCTGGCTTTCTATTTGTGTTTGCCATCCCCAATCACGGTTGAGATCAAAATTATAATGGTTGGTTCTGCCGCCGGGCCATGGTTCGCGATGCTCTCTTGCATTCAGTGACGGATTCATGTTTTTCCCAACGATCGAATTAAACCAATTCACATATCTATCACGACCATCAGGATTGATGCAAGGATCGATCACAACTACGGTATTCTTCAGCCATTCTTTCGTCTTTGTATTTGACGGATCAACCAATGCCCATATTGTCATCATGGCTGCTTCTGATGAAGATGTTTCATTGCCATGTACATTATAACTCAACCAAACAATTGCTGGCGCACCTTCCTCAATTGGCGCTGCCTTGTCCTTCGCAAGATTTGCAAGACGCATATTGTTTAATCTTATTTGTTCAAGCCTGTTGATATTATCTGCAGAAGAAATAAATGATAATAA
>DASTZB010000088.1:0-4042 GCA_035764525.1 Chitinophagaceae bacterium
AACAACTTATTTTTTAAATGAAATAAAACAAATGCCTGCTGACCTGGAAAATTATGTTCTAAAACCATTATTCTCCTTTGCAGGGCAAGGCGTAATAATTGATGTAACTCCTGCCGACATTGAAAAAGTAAAAGATCCGGAGAACTGGATACTTCAACGAAAAGTAAATTATGCCGATGTGATTGAAACACCGGATATTCCAGCCAAAGCAGAGATAAGAATTTTTTATTTCTGGAAAGATGGTGAAGCACGGCCTGTTGCTACAAATAATCTTGCAAGGTTAAGCAAAGGAAAGATGATCGGCGTTCGGTATAACAAAGACAAGGAATGGGTGGGTGGAAGTTTTTGTTTGTTTGAAAAATAGAACCACGATTCACATGATTAAAAAAGATTAAGCGGAAATATATGGACTCAATAAAAAATATCAAACCCAAGGAACTTGCTCCCGGAATTACCGGTTATTATGCCCATGGCGAGAAAGAAACTTTCGGATATGTTGAACTGAAAAAAGGCAGCAGTGTTCCGCTGCACTCACATATCAATGAGCAGATCACTTATATCATCGAAGGGCAATTAGATATGATGATCGGCGGTATTTCTTGTTCACTCGGCGCAGGAATGTACCATATAATCCCGTCAAACGTTTTGCATTCTGCTGTAGCAGCAACAGATTGTAAAGTAATTGACGCTTTTGCTCCCGCAAGAGAAGATTATAAAACGTAAACCAACACAATGAGAAAGCTGTCCGCTCTGCTTCTGTTCTTTTATTCAACAAGTATTTTTTCCCAGGCCGATAACGAGATACAGGTCTACGCCTCCCCCACTACTCTGCCTGGCTGGACTATATTTGAATTGCACAACAATTATACATTCTCAGGCAGTCAATATTTAACCGACAAGAATTCGGCACATTGGTATAATACTTCACTTGAAATAACGCATGGATTCGGAAAAAACTTTGAATTGGGCTTTTATACATTCACAGGATTTCAACCTGGCGGAGGGTATACTTACCTCGGTAATCACATCCGACCAAGAGTAACTGTGCCCGAAGAATGGAAATGGTCGCTTGGTGCAAGCTTATCGTTGGAATTTGGTCTTATCCGGTTAACAGACACGTCAGACTACATATGGGAAGGGGAACTTCGTCCAATAGTTGATAAAACTTTTGGTAACTGGTATTTCTCCTTTAATCCGAATTTAGCTTTTGCTGTAAGTGGTGATGACAAAGGAGTAGAATTTTCTCCGCAATTCAAAACAGTCTATACGATACAACAAAAAGTTGGTGTTGGAATTGAATACTATGGCAACGTCGGTGAACTCGGAGATTTTTCACCTGGAAACATTCAGGAACATTTGCTCGGCCCGATGATCGATCTTTATCTTCATCCAATGTGGGAAGTAAATAGTGGTTTTTTATTTGGTCTTACAAAGAATTCTAACCAGCGTATCTTTAAATTGCTGATAGGAAGAAGAGTAAAAAGTAAAAAGGCTAAATAAGTTTAAAACAAGAAAAATTTTACTTCATTATCTTAGTGCATATATGAAAAAAGCTTTATTCATATTGAATTCTGTTATGGGGTCAATGTTTTGCACGGCCCAGGAAGTGGGTAGAATGGAAACTGATCGGCCGGATCAAACCGAATCACCCTATCTTACAAAGAAAAAATACATACAGGCTGAATTTGGATTCAATTATGAAAAAAATGGAGATCTGCATAGTTTAGTGCATCCTACTGTCCTTTGGAAGTACGGCGCTTGTAAACGATTTGAATTTCGATTGATCACTGAATTCGTCTCTTCAGAAACCCCACTGTTGATCCCGGCCGGTAACGAAATAGAAACTGGTTTACTGCCGATCAAGATCGGTGGGAAAATATCTTTATGGGAAGAAAAAGGATTGTTACCAAAAACGAGTTTCATTTTTCATATAGCTCCTTCAAATATTGGCAGTAAGAAATTCTACACCAGCCAATGGGCGCCGAACTGTGTGTTTACCATGCAACATACATTATCAGAAAATATTGGGCTGGGTTATAATCTTGGCTTAGAATTCGATGGTGAAAGCGGCACTCCTTCCTGGGTGTACACAATAGCTCCGGGGTTTAATATTGGAAAGAACTGGTACAGTTACATTGAAATGTTTGGAGCAGTAAAAAACCATGAAGAACCTCATCATGCCGTGGACGGCGGCCTAGCCTATTTTTTTTCTGACAACACAAAAATCGATATTTCGTCGGGCTTTAGCCTATCAGACAAATATTGGTACAGCGCCATTGGATTTTCATGTAGGTTTAATACAAGTAAGAAAAAATAATTGTTATTTCAACTGACCTCTTAGCAACTGCGCATTTATAGCTACAACAATTGTACTTAAACTCATAAAAACTGCTCCAATTGCAGGATCAAGAACAAATCCCGTAGAATATAAAACACCTGCCGCCAAAGGAATTGCAATTGCATTATAGCTGGTTGCCCAAATAAGATTCTGCACCATTTTTCTATAGGTTGCTTTTCCAAACAGGATCAAATTCAAAATATCTTTTGGATTACTGTTCACTAAAATAATATCCGCTGTTTCTGCTGCCACATCAGTTCCAGAGCCAACAGCAATTCCGACATCTGCTTGCGCTAATGCCGGTGCATCATTTACCCCATCACCCGTCATTGCTACAAATTCATTTTTATTCTGGAGGTCTTTGACAATTTCTACTTTCTGATGGGGTAATACTTCAGCATAATATCCATCAAGACCTAATTCATTAGCAACAGCTTTTGCTACTTTTTCGTTATCCCCTGTTGCCATCATCACTTTAATTCCATTTTTTTTAAATGATTGAATGGCGGATTTTGATTCAGGACGAATTTCATCTGCCAAAGCAATATAACCTGCAAGCTGATTTTCGATCAGAATAAAAACAATTGTTTCTGCTTGGTTGGAAGAACTGTTTGCCGGAACAGAAATTTGTTTCTCTCTCAAATAACCAGGACTCACAACTTTTATGTCTTTGCCATTTACACTCGCTTCCACCCCTTTACCGGTAATTGCATTAAAATTTTTTGTCTTAAATATTTCCAGTTTTCCCTCCTTCGCTTTTTGCATTACACCAATGGCAATCGGGTGTTCGGATGATTGCTCCAATGAGGCAGCATATTGGAGCAACTCATTTTTGGAAATAGTGCCAATTGTTTCAATCCTCGTTACTCCAAATTGTCCTTTAGTCAATGTGCCTGTCTTATCAAAAACTATTGTTGTTATTTTTCTGGAATTTTCAAAAGCGGTCCTGTTACGTATTAATAAACCATTTTGTGCGGATACCGCCGTTGAAATGGCAACTACCAATGGTATTGCCAAACCCAATGCATGCGGACAGGAGATCACCATCACAGTAACCATCCTTTCAATCGCATAATCTGTTCCGTGTCCCAATGCCAGCCATAAAATGAGTGTAAGAATACCAACACCCAATGCAACATAAGTGAGCCATTTTGCCGCCCGGTCTGCCAAATGTTGTGTTCTTGATTTTGTTTTTTGGGCCTCCTGCACCAATGTAATTACTTTATTCAGGTAGCTGTCTTTACCTGTATGCAAAACTTTTACTCTGAGTGAGCCACTACCATTAATTGCACCACCAATCACTCTATCATTCTTTTCTTTTTTTGCTGGTTTGCTTTCGCCTGTCAGCATGCTTTCATTTAAATAGCTTTCTCCTTCCACAACAATTCCATCGGCCGCGATCTTCTCTCCGGGTTTTATAAGAATGATATCATCCTTTTGCAGATCTTCCAGCTTTACATCCATCACATGATCACCGTATACTTTATGTGCTTCCGCCGGCATCATACTCACTAATAATTGCAACGCTTTAGAAGCACCAAGCACTGATTTCATCTCCAGCCAATGACCAAGAAGCATGATAACGATCAGCGTAGCTAATTCCCAAAAGAAATCCATTCCCGGGAAGCCAAAAATGACCGCAACACTAAAAACATAGGCAACTATGATAGCTAATCCGATCAACGTCATCATACCCGGCGATTT
>DASTZB010000089.1:0-40861 GCA_035764525.1 Chitinophagaceae bacterium
TGTGTCAATGGTTGGATATCGTTCAAAAATTGTTTTTGCAAAAGAGTTTTTGAATAAAAATTATTTTGAAATAAGACTTGAAGCCGTGGCTGCAGAATTAAGTGAAGTGATCGTAAAGAAAACAACCGCACTTGATATAATCAAAAAAGTAATTGCTGCTATTCCTTCTTTCCAACCAAAAGAAAATTTTGAGAATAAAGGATTTTACAGGGAGATCATTAAGGATAAAGAAAATTACTTCTCTGTTGCCGAAGCAGTGTTTGCAGCACAATATTACCCGAGAAAAGAAACGTACAAACTAAAATTAATTCAAGGCAGAAGTAAAGAAGATGTTGCGTATACAAGACTGTTTGAAGATTATCATCCCGGTGGCGGGCCGCAGTCAGCAGTCAGCAAAAGTTTTATTTTGGAATTGCCCGATTTTCTTGATATCAAAAAGATAAAATATTTCACCTATAAGATCGATTCATTGGTTCAGTTTGATGATCGCTGGTTGTATAGTATCAGTTTTGATCAAAAGCCGGATGTAAAACAAGCTCTTGAAAAAGGAAGATTGCTGATAGACGCAAATGAATTTGCGGTAGTGAAATATGAAGCGGAGAATAGTCCAATAGGAACGCCTTATATAAAAGACCTAACGGGTAGCGATAAAATTTTTGCCGCCTTACTGAATATAGATCTCAAACGTAAGAGTTGGAAACATCGGGTTGATTTTACAAAAGTGGATGATAAATGGGTATTGAGTTATGTAGAATCAGAAAGAAAGATCGGTTATAAGCAGGAAAAGAAAAAGATCGATCTTGATCTCACGATCAATTCAGAAATATTATTTACTGATCTTGTATCCCCCATCACTACTCAAATAAATGCTGATGATGAATGGAAGCGGAAAAATCTTGTAAGTAGCCTGCCTTCTATATTTGATCCCGGTTTTTGGGGCAACAACAATATTATTTCTCCAACGGAACAAGTGAAGAGTATTGTTGAAGCAATTTCCAAAAATAATAATGAGAATGCAATCGCTGGTAAACAAATAAATGACTGGCAGTACATGAACAGAAATTTATTTGTCTCTTATCAGAAGGGAGATACAATTACAATGATCCCAATTATGAAATGCTGGTGGGAAGATGAGAAAACCGGTGGGATGTTATTTAAAGAGATGAATGGAGATTTTACAATTGAGACAAAGATCAATATCACTAAAACTAATACTGCAGAAATGCCGGATAAAGGTTTTCAGCAAGCTGGAATTATTATTCGAAAGAAGGATGATGCAAAAGAGAATTATATTTTTTTAAGTATTGGAACCGGCGGTAATCCCACACCGAAAGTTTCATTTAAAAAAACTACTGAAAGTAAAAGCAAAACATTTGCAGAAAAAATGGAAAGCATGTACGGGTGGCTGCGATTACAGAAAAAAGGAAACAAATTAATTGCTTTGTATAGATTTGATATTAATAATGAGTATAAAAAAATCGGCGAGTATTCAGGTGAGTGGTTGAATACACAAATTCAAATTGGATTGGCAATGTATGCAGGATTTCCAGGTGATGGTCCAAAAATGAAACCGGATATGAAGGCTGAATTCACACAACTTAAGATAGAAACACAATAGTATCATTGGGCTAAAGCGGTTATCTTTGCAACTCAAATTTTCAATATGAGTCTTGGATATTTCTCTTACCCGATGCCCGCCAATGAACCAGTATTAAATTATGCTCCCGGTTCAGCAGAAAGAAAAAGATTAAAAGAAGTTTTAGCAGAATTAAAAAAAGAGAAGATCGATGTACCAATGTACATCGGCAGCAAGGAAGTAAGAACCAATAAAAAAGGAACATTACATCCACCACACGAAATTTCTTACACACTTGGCATTTATTCTGAAGGTGATGAAAGACATGTAAAGCAAGCGATCGATGCTGCACTGGCGGCAAAAGAATCATGGGCAAATATGGATTGGGAAACTAGAGCCAATATTTTTTTAAAAGCTGCTGACCTGATGGCGACAAAGTATCGTCCTTATATGAATGGAACAACGATGCTTGGACAAAGTAAAAATGCTTACCAGGCAGAAATTGATGCGGTGTGTGAATTGATAGATTTCCTAAGATTCAATGTTCATTTTCTAAGTGAGATATATAAGCAACAACCGATCAGCAGTCCCGGTATGCATAATAGAATGGAATATCGTCCGCTTGAAGGATTTGTGTTGGCAATTACTCCTTTCAATTTTACTGCAATTGGGGGTAATCTTCCAACAAGCGCAGCCATGTGTGGTAATGTTGTTGTATGGAAGCCTGCACATACACAAATTTATTCTGCGCAAATGTTTATGCGGATATTGAAAGAGGCAGGTTTACCTGATGGAGTTATTAATTTAATATATGTAAGTGGACCAACACTAGGTAAAATTTGTTTTGATCATCCTGATTTTGCAGGAGTACATTTTACTGGTTCGACAGGCACGTTCAATTACATGTGGGAAACAATAGGAAAGAATACAGCCATTTATAAATCATATCCACGAATTGTTGGAGAAACAGGTGGAAAGGATTTTGTAATTGCTCATAAAACTGCCGATCCGGATGTTGTTGTTACAGCATTGCTTCGTGGTGCATTTGAATTCCAGGGACAAAAATGTTCTGCTGCATCAAGGGCCTATATTCCTTCAAACATTGCTGAAGAAGTAAAAAAGAAATTGATCGCTGGTGTAAAAGGTTTTAAAATGGGAAGTCCGGAAGACTTTACCAATTTCATCAATGCAGTGATCGATGAAAAAAGTTTTGATAACATTAAGAAATATATTGACAACGCAAAAAAAGATAAGAAAGCAGACATATGGATAGGAGGCAAGTGTGATAAAACGCAAGGTTATTTTGTTCAACCAACTATCATTGAAGCAAAAGACCCAAAATATGTAACGATGTGTAAGGAGATCTTTGGTCCTGTGCTTACTATATATATATATAATGCCAACCAGTTTGAGCGGACATTGGATCTGGTTAATTCAACTTCGCCATATGCTTTAACTGGGTCCGTTATTGCAAAAGACAAAGCAGCAATAGAACTTGCTACAAATAAACTTAGGAATGCTGCTGGTAATTTTTACATAAATGATAAACCAACGGGTGCCGTTGTGGGGCAACAACCATTTGGAGGTGCAAGAGCCAGCGGTACAAATGATAAAGCAGGAAGTATTCTGAATCTTTATCGGTGGTTAAGTGCAAGAACTATAAAAGAAACATTTAATCCCCCTACGGATTATCGCTATCCTTTTATGCAAGAGAAATAGTATAGTTGCCAAGAGAGAATACTATTAAATTCTGGACGATAAAGTTTTGATGAATAGATATGATGTTATATTTTGGCAGCTATTTATTCACCAAAAATCCGTAATATGAAAAACTTTTTAGCCATTTTCATTCTTTCCTCCACACTTTCTCTATCTACGAAGGGACAAGATGCTGCCAATTTAAAGCTGTTTAAGGTTGATCTTAGCATAGGTTACGCCATTCCAGGCGGCGAAGGGACTAAAGGAGGTATTGTATTGGCCGTTGAACCAAAGTATGCAGTAATACCAAATCTTGCAGTTGGTCTTCGTATGGAGGGAGCTATTATTGCCAAGTTTAGTGGTTATGATGAATACGGAAATGCAATGAATACAAAAGTAAAAGTAGCAGGATCCTATTTAGCTACAGGGGATTATTATTTTACTAACAATTATGCATTGCGTCCATTTGCTGGTGCTGGTGCGGGAATTTTTTCTCTTGCAGGTATTGAAGTGAATTCATCCAGCGAAAACATTTCTGGTGGATCTAAATTCGGTGGAATGGTAAGAGGGGGAATTGAAGCAGGCCATTTCCGAATAGGTCTTGAATATAACATTGTACCAAAAACAACATTTGAGGGTTATGATTCGAATGGTAACTATGTTACCGGCTTAACGTCAAGTAATAATTATATAGGAATTAAAATTGGTGCTTGCATCGGCGGCGGTAGAAAATAACTGTTTGAAGACTTTTTATTAAGGCTGTCATTTAATGACAGCCTTAATTTTTAGTGCAGGTATTTTTCGTTTTCTTTGCGAAGTAGTCTAAAATTCATTTTTTGAAATCAATTCTTACAGAACCGCAATTAGAAATAACAATTAAACGACTGGCTCACCAGGTATTGGAAAATCATGTCGATCTTGCTAATACAGTTGTGATAGGGCTGCAACCAAGAGGTATTTATTTATCAGACAGGATAGTTGACGAAATAAAAAAAGACACACCTGCAGAAAAAATACAATATGGTAAGCTTGATATCACATTTTATCGTGATGATATCCGCAAAGAACTTCATATAGCTAATCGTACAGATATTCCTTTTTCAATAGAAGGGAAAAATGTGGTCCTGATTGATGATGTGCTTTATACGGGAAGAACAATTCGTGCGGCGTTGGATGCATTGCTTGATTTTGGACGTCCCGAAAAAGTGGAGCTCTGTGTTTTGATCGATCGTCGCTTTAGCCGGCAGTTACCCATACAACCTGATTATGTCGGCAAATCCATCGATTCCATTCTTTCACAAAAAATAAAGGTGTACTGGAAAATTAAAGATGGGAAAGATGAGGTGATCATTTCAGATGAATGAAACGCCTCTTTCCTTTGTGCATCTTGATTCCCAAAGAACATAATTCTTCTATTGCATGTCCCCATCAATTGACTGAAGATCGAGGCACATTCTGTAATTCTTGCATTAAAACGATGCAACCGGTTGCATATGTATTCTCATCGAGTTTACAGACGATTACGTTTTCCAAACAGTCGTTTGCATAAAAAAAAATATGTAATCGGTTGCATTTATTTAAAAAACTCTTATATTCGTTACAAGAATTTCCAATTCGGTTGCTTTAACTCTTCAAACCAATTTTAAAACTGCTTGTATTATGAAAAGTAAAAACCGGCTGCTTGTCGCATTGACAAGGCATACGATCCTTCCCGCATTCTTCCTTTTATTAACCCTCAACATTCTTGCTCAACGAACGATTACCGGAACCGTTACCGGCCCGGATAAAATGCCCGTTATTGGCGCTTCGGTGGTAGTAAAAGGAACAAGTGTCGGAACTACCACTAATGATAAAGGGGTATTTTCTATTGCTGTTCCTGCGAATCACGATGTACTTATTTTTACCTATGTGGAATATGAATTGAATGAGGTTACTATTACAGGTAACACCGTTAATGTTACTATGAAAGAAAAAGACATCACCCAGAATGAGGTGGTTGTTACAGGTTATGGAACTCAAAGACGAACCAATGTTACAGGCGCTGTTTCCAGTGTGAATAGTAAAACCATAAACGAATACCCTGTTCTTAGTGTTGCCCAGGCATTACAGGGCCGCGTACCGGGTGTTACAGTTACCAATAATGGAAGTCCCGGTACGGATGCTATCGTTCGTATCAGGGGTATCAGTTCTATCAGCTTTGCTTCAGATCCGTTGTATGTGGTGGATGGTTACCCAACCGGTAATCTGGCCACTATTGATACCAGGGATATTGAGACAGTAGACGTTTTGAAAGATGCTTCTGCTGCAGCCATCTATGGTTCAAGAGCTACCAGTGGTGTAATTATGATCACTACTAAGAAAGGCAGAAGAGCTAATAAGTTCAGCATAAATCTTGATTCATATTTTGGCCGCTCGGAAGTAACTGAAAGGCTTGATTTGTTAAACACGGAACAATTTATGCAGTATGCAATCGCTTACAGAGGCAGCCAGGTGCCAAGACTTTTGCCTCCTTCTATTAATGAGCCTATTTATACGGGAACTAGTCAAACCTATGGCCAAACAAATACAGACTGGCAGGATGAATATTTTCAAAAAGGGAATATGACTCAGCACCATATTGGAATGAGTGGCGGAAATGAAATATCACGTTTTTATGCTTCAGCAGGATTTTTGGATCAGGAAGGAACTACGCCCAGTGTAGATTATCGCCGTTATAATTTCCGGATCAACTCAGATCATGTGATCAGTAAAGTCTTCACTTTTGGTGAGAATTTATATACAGCTTACGGTGACCAGGGTTTTGATGCTAATGAAACAGGTTCAAGAACTAATTTGGTAAATGTGGTAAGAATGATGCCGCATATGCCAGTCTATGATCCTACTTCGGACGGTGGATACAGGGGAGTGGATGCTACAAAAGATGGCGGTGACCCCACGAATCCTGTGGAAGATGCCGAATTAAAAAACCCTGCCAAAAGAACAACTGTAAAGGTGCTTGGAACGGCTTTCTTAGAACTGAATTTTACAAAATGGCTGAAATTTCGCTCAACTTTTGGGATCGACTATGCTGATGGTTTGACCTATCAATTTCAACCTATTTTCAATGACAAAGGCGCCGTAGCGGGATCAAGCGCTACACAGGCGACTATCACTAATAACCGCAGCATTTCTACAGTGAGATTATTTACCGAGCAACTTACATTCGACAGGACCTTTGGCAATCATCATATAAATGCAATTGCTGTTTATGAGTTACAGGAGCAGAATATTAAACAGGAAAATGCAAGCGGGAAACAGCCGTCTAACGATCTCAAGACATTAAACAATGCTACTAATATATCTGCGCAAACTCTTATTTTTAAAAATGCCATCATATCATATGTTGGCCGTGTCACTTATGATTTCAAAGGCAAATATTTACTAAGTGCTGCTATTCGTCGTGATGGTCTTTCTGTGTGGGCGCCTGGTAAGAAATGGGCAAATTTCCCTTCAGCTTCAATTGGATGGAGAATTGACCAGGAAGATTTTATGAAGAGCATGGAAAAGATATCTGAATTAAAAGTACGTGCAGGGTATGGTGTAACTGGTCTGAATGGAACAGTTTTAGGCTCTACTCCATGGCAGGTGGGGGTAAGTGGCAATAGCAGTTCCTATCCTTTCGATAATTCTATTACCGGTGGACCCGCATCATCTATTCAAAGCTTAGGAAACCAGGACCTGGAGTGGGAAAAAACAAAACAATTAAATTTTGGTGTGGACCTGGGACTTTTAAGAAACAAAGTCACTCTAACTGCTGAATACTATCAGCGTAAAACCGATAATTTGATTTTAGCTGTGCCTCTTCCTCCTACAATGGGATTTGTTAATAGCTCAGTTAATCAAAATGTTGCCTCAATGAAAAATACCGGCTTTGAATTTCAATTGGGATACAATGACAGGGAAGGCGATTTTAAATGGAATGCCAGCGCCAATTTTAGTTTTGTTACCAACGAAGTAACAAAGTTAGCCGATGGCGTTACGAATATTGAAAGAGGAGGAGACCAGGATTTTGGAACATACAATATTACCAATACCGCAGCAGGCCATTCTGTTCAGTCTTACTATGGCTGGGAAGTAGTTGGAATTTTTCAATCAATGACAGAGGTAAATTCTTCGGCCGCACAAGTTAATCCGACAACCACTCCTTATGATCCCACAAAACATACCTCTCCGGGAGATCTAAAATTTAAAGATCAAAATAAAGATGGTGTAATTGATTTGAATGATCGGGTGTTCTTAGGCAGTTATATTCCAAAAGTGTCCTACGCCTTTAATGGCGGAGTCAACTATATGAATTTCGATTTTTCTCTTTTCTTACAGGGAGTGCAAGGCAATAAAATTTTTAACGCGGGTCGTGTTATTACGGAAGGAATGGTTCGGTTTTTTAACGCTGGCACACAGGTCTTGAATGCCTGGACACCTGCCAATACAAACACAAATATTCCACGAGCCGTTTCATCCGATCCAAATCAAAACGCCCGTCCGTCTGACCGTTTTCTTGAAGATGGTTCTTATCTGCGGCTGAAAAATATTTCTCTTGGTTATAACCTTGCTGGGAATTCTTTGCAATCCTTAACCAAAGGAGTTGTAAAAAATTTCCGCGTTTATGTTTCAGCACAAAACATCCTGACATTTACAAATTACAGTGGTTATGATCCGGAAGTTGGTAACAGAACGCCCAATAATTCATTAACCAATGGTATTGACTATTTTAGTTATCCTCAGCCAAAGTCGTTCCAGATCGGAATCCAGGCTGGGTTTTAACTTCAGAAATCTAATCAATTCTAAAATCTAGAAATATGAAATTAAATATAAATAAAAAGGAAATTGCAGTTCTCCTGGTTCTTTCCAGTATGGTTGCGTGCTCTGACAAACTGGATGTTTTGGATGAAAACAATCCAACAACACAAAGCTATTTTAAGACAGCGCAGGAATTGCAGAACGGCGTAAATGCCATTTACTCTACTTTACGTTCAGCAAACCTTGTTGGTCGGGAATGGTTCTTTACCCATGATATGCGTGGTGGTGAATGTGCATCCGGCGGATCTCAGTTAGAAGCTCCGAGAGCAGAGTTGCTAAAGCAATCCTCACCAGCTCCGTCCAATGCAGTAATGACCAGCGTTTGGACTGGTTGTTATCAAATGATCAACAGGGCAAACCTGGTAATTTCCAAGGCACCCGGAGTTACAGACAATACAACATTAAGGGACCGCCTGCTCGGAGAAGCCAAATTTTTAAGGGCCTGGGCTTATTTTGAACTGGTATCTCAGTGGGGTGATGTTCCTGTTTATTTGGATACGGATCTTCCTTTCAATACTTCTACTCAATTTAAGGGAAAGTCAGCTGCTGCTGATATTTATACTATTATCGTAAATGACCTGACAGATGCAGTTGCAAAATTGCCGCCAAGCTATGGCAATTCAGACCGTGGAAGGGCAACAAAGGGGGCAGCGAATACTTTACTGGGAAAAGTTCAAATGCAAAAAGGTGATTATGCTGCAGCAAAAACCGCTTTACTCCAGGTGTATAACAAATATTCATTAGTAAATTTTTTATGGAATTTTGATGGTGATATAAAGGACGATAAAGGTGTACTCGTTACAGCTGGCCATGAATTTAATGCTGAATCTATTTTTGAAGTGGTATTTGTTGATAAAGGCGATAACAATTTCAACTGGGGTTATGTAGGTGAAGGTTCTACAAGCCCTATGAGTGGTGTACGCAACCAGGAGTATGGAATTACATGGGGAAACGTGATTCCTTCTGACCGTCTTTTGAACGAATTCGAAGCCGGTGATCCTAGATATGCTATGACTATTTATGAAGAGGGTAATCAAATTCTCACTGCTCCGGGTGCTATTGATAATATTGCTAATCCTTCTGTAGCACCGCTGACTCTCACAGCACCGATAATGAATATAGCGACAAGTACAAAAGGAGGCGTAGTCAAAAAGCGATTTTTCCGCAAGTATAATATTTATGAATATGTAAGATCTGGTTTCCATCCAGGTGGTGTTAACCAGCGGGTCTATCGTTATGCTGATGTACTGCTCATGCTGGCCGAATGTGAAGCCGAAGCAGGTACACCTGCACAGGCCGCAGCTTATATTAATGAAGTACGCAGTCGTCCCGGTGTAGCCATGCCGGCAGTCACATTAACCACAAAGAATGCTGCATTATTAGCGGTAATGCATGAGAGAGCTGTGGAATTGGGAGCCGAAGAACTTGCCAGTATTGATGTTTTACGTTGGAGGAAGAAAGGATACTACCCTTCCATCACGACGGATCCGATACCCGGACAGACTAGTTTATTTCCAATACCTGCCAGTGAAATTTCTGCAAATCCATTGATAAGATAGATCGATACAATATTTTCTGAATAGAGGCTATTGAATAGCCTCTATTTTTTTGGTAAGGTTGTCGGTGTGTGTATTACAAGTCCTGCCAATTTAATATTCTCATAACTTGCGAATGCATGAAAAAGAAATTTATTTCTTTAATCCTGATTACTATAGTTATTTTTTTTGTTTCATGTGTCAACAAAGGAGAAAGCCATTTGTTTACACAACTGTCAGCCAAGGAATCCGGCATATATTTTAATAATGAAATTGAAGACAATGATTCTACTAAATCAATTATAAATGAATTTGGGTTTATGGGTGGCGGTGTAGGTATTGGTGATTTTAACAATGACGGATTAAAAGATATTTTTTTTAGTGGTAACCAGGTTAGTTGCGGACTATACATAAATAAAGGAAAAAATAAGTTTGAAGATATAACTGATGCAGCCGGTGTCCACACTGATGTTTGGTGTACAGGAGTAAGTATCGCTGATATTAATTGCGATGGATACGATGATATCTATGTTTGCGTTTATGGAAAAAATCTTTTGCGCAGAGCAAAGAATCTTTTATTTATTAACCAGCATGATCTCACATTTAAGGAGATGGCCGAAGCCTATGGTCTTGCAGATACAAGCTATTCCACACAGGCTGTATTTTTTGATTATGACAGGGATGGCGATCTGGATGTGTACCTTGCCAACTATTTATTAAACTCCGGTAACGCCAATAATATTATTCCCCGTGACCGAAGCGGACGTTCGCCTGCCAACGATAAACTATACAGAAATAATGGAGTTAGTACAAATACCGGGGACCCGGTTTTTTCAGATGTTTCAGCGCAAGCTGGAATTAAGGAAGATGGATTGAGCCTTGGTGTTTCGGTTAGCGATATTAATAATGATGGATGGCCGGATATTTATGTAGCAAATGATTTTATTTCAAATGATGTATTGTGGTTAAATAATCACAATGGAACATTTACAAATTGCATTGATAGGTCATTCCGCCACCAGAGTTATTCAAGTATGGGGGCTGATGCTGCGGACATCAATAATGATGCGTTGCCGGATGTTCTTACACTTGATATGCTTCCCGAATACAATGAAAGGAAGAAAACTTCTTTCTCATTTATGAATTATGACCGGTATGAGGCTGAACGGAACATGGGTTATGAACCGGAGTTTATGCGAAATATGCTTCAGCTAAATATGGGTACCCGCCTGAAAGGCGATACAAGTATTCCTTTTTTCAGTGAGATAGGTCAGTTGAGTGGCATAGAAGCAACCGATTGGAGTTGGAGTATGTTGTTAGCAGATTTTGATAATGATGGCTGGAAGGATATTCATATAACCAACGGAGTAGGCAGAGATTTTATTAATGGCGATTTTCTGGAATTCAGTAATAGTGTATTCAACAACTCAATGACCGCGGACGAACAAAAAAAACTGATCAGAAAAAAACTGTCATCACTCAAACATATTAATCTGCCTAATTATTTATACATCAACAAACATGATCTAACTTTTTCTGATGAATCAGAAAGCGCTGGTATAAATGAGCCATCTATGTCGAATGGTGCTGCTTATGCTGACCTGGATAATGACGGCGATCTCGATCTTGTAGTTAATAATATCAATAAAAACGCTTTTATTTTTATTAATAATACTAATCAGAATAACAGGCAATCTTTATCTCATTATATTTCTATTCTGCTGAAAGGGGACAGCCTGAACAAACAGGGTTTCGGTGCAAAAATTTTTGCATTTAATAAGGGAGACGTCCAGATGCAGGAGCAATACCCGGTAAGAGGATATTGTTCTTCGGTCGATCAGAAAATAATTTTCGGACTGGGGAAAAATGATCATATAGATTCGTTGGTGATTATATGGCCGGGTAATGAAAAGCAAATACTGAAAAATCTAATAGCCGATACAACGCTGATACTTTCAATGCAAAATGCGGGAATGCCTCTTCCAGAAGTAACAGTTAAGCAGGAATTTCTTTTTTCAGATATATCTTCTTCATCAAATATTTTGTACAGGCATCAGGAAAATCCTTATAATGATTTTGCTGTTCAGCGATTACTACCGCAGAAATATTCTCAACTGGGTCCCTTTTTAACAACTGGAGACATTAATAATGATGGATACACAGATTTTTTTATCGGTGGCGGATTAAATTATTCAGGAAAAACTTTTATGCAAGAACCCGGTGGCACATTTATTTCGAAAAATCTCAGTGACAGTATAAAATCCCAGGAAGACATGGACTGTATATTATTTGATGCGGATAGTGATGGGGATTTAGATCTGTTGGTTACTTGCGGTGATGTTCAATTTGGGGAAAATTCGATTAATTATAAACCACGGCTGTACATTAATGACGGAAAAGGTGGTTTTAATTTGCAACCCGAAGCTATACCTGATTCAATAAGAACAATTGCAGGATGTGTAGGTGCAGGAGATTATGATGGAGATGGCGATCTTGATTTGTTTATTGGTGGCCGGGTCTCTCTTAAATATCCATTATCACCGCGGAGTTTTATATTACAAAATAATCATGGAATTTTTTCTGATGTAACATCAAGTTCTTGTCCTGCTTTACAAAAGCCTGGAATGATTACTTCTTGTGCGTGGGTGGATTTCGATAACGATAAGCAAACAGATCTCATTATTGCAGGCGAATGGATGCCAATTAGATTTTTTAAAAATAACCGGGGTCGATTAAATGAAGTCACGGAATCAACCGGGCTCACGCAAATCGATGGAATGTGGAGAAGCCTGCTTGCAACAGATATTGATGATGATGGTGATATCGATATTGTAGCTGGTAACCTTGGTCTCAATTGTCTTTACCAGGTAAGTTCGACTGAACCGATGCAACTTTTTGCTACGGATATTGATGGGAATGGCAGCATCGATCCAATTTTATTTTATTTTATAAAAGAAACGGATGGGAAGAAACATTTGTGTCCTGCTATCAGCAGGAGTCAATTTTCAGAGCAGGTACCTGCAATCAAAAAACAATTTCTCCATTACAAGGATTATTCAAATGCCACATTCGAAAAGATTTTTAAGACCAAAACAAAGAAAGATATTTTGCAATTGAACTGTGATGAAACAAGAACTTGTTTTTTTGAAAATATAGGAAATGGAAAATTTATCAAACATCCTTTAAATGTGGAGGCACAATTTGCTCCGGTAAATTCAATAATTTGTGATGACATCGATAACGACGGATTTAAAGATTTGCTTCTGGCAGGTAATGAATACCAGGCAGAAGTAATGAATGGAAGATATGATGCATCCTACGGATGTTTTTTAAAGGGCAGCAGTAATAAATTGTTTACTTCGGTTCCAGCGGCTGAGAGTGGATTTATATTAAATGGTGATTTGAAAGATATGGCTATGATTCGCACGCAAGATGGTAGAAGAATGATTCTTGCTGCTGTCAACAATGATTCTTTGCAGGTATTCAATATTAATAGTTATCCCAAACAGAAAATTGCAAAGCAATCACATTAAAGTGTAAGCACATAATTAAGTTTCAATTTTATTGACAGGAATTTCTTAATAGGAAAAGAAATTTGGAAAAGCAAAGATGGAAAAGACAAAGTATGTCTTGTAAATGATTAAATAATTAATCTTCTTTTATTTTTTTCAACAAATCGTGTACTTCGGACACTATCATTTTCATTTTAGGTTTACTAAAATTTGAAGTGCATTTTTTCATTGGTAAAAATCTTTTTTTTCATAATTATTCCAAACAATTGTTTGGTTATCAGAAAAAAAAGTTCGTAAAAAAAATTTAGTTATGTTAATTTTTTCTGAAATTGCTGCATCCTTCTAACCAAATTTTAAAACTGCTTGTATTATGAAAAGAAAACCCCGGCTTCTTGCCAACCTGGCAAGATATTTCTTGCTATCCACAATTTTATTAATGTTTGTTTTCGCAGCTTCTGCACAGAAGCAGGTAAGTGGTGTTGTTAAAAGCCCCATAGGTCCTGTATCAGGTGCGACCGTTGCTGTTAAAGATGCCAGTGTAGCCACGCAAACAGCAACAGATGGAACTTTTACCATTACTGTACCTGCAGGTAAATCAGTTTTGGTAATTTCTTATGTTGGTTTAGAAACCAAAGAAGTTAACATCGCAAATCTTACAAATGTTGATGTTTCATTAGCAACAGTAGTATCTTCTTTGAATGAAGTAGTCGTTACTGGTTATACGGCCCAACGTAAAAAAGATATTACCGGCTCGGTCGCTGTTGTTAATGTAAATAATATGAAAGTTATTCCTTCAGGGACGACTGAGTCCTTGCTGCAAGGACAGGCTGCAGGAGTAACAGTTATTAATTCAGGTGTACCAGGCGGTGGGAGCAATGTAAGAATACGCGGTATTACTTCCATTGGATCAACCGACCCGTTGGTAATTATCGATGGAACACCAGGTAGTCTGCATGATCTTAATGTAAATGATGTTGAATCCATACAAGTATTAAAAGATGCGGGTGCTGCGGCTATTTATGGAGTCCGTGGTTCTAACGGAGTGATAATAGTAACCACTAAGAAGGGAAGACCCGGTCGGGTAAGAATATCGTATGATGCGTATTATGGAACTCAAATAGTAGACAAAGATGGTTTCAATATAGCAAATACCCAGGAAACTGCTAATGCCACCCAACAATCCTACATTAATGCCGGACAAACTCCAGGACATAAACAGTTTGGAACCGGGGCCACACCGGTAATTCCTGTGTATATTACTCCAACAGCTGCTGCCACTGCAGACCCTGCAACATATAAACTTTATACTAATCAAATTACAAAGACTAATCAGGAAGGAACAGATTGGTTTCATGAAGTTTTTAAGGATGCTTCTATTCAAAGTCATAGTATCTCCGTTAGTGCAGCCAGTGATCGCTCAGCTTTCTATTTCTCGTTAGGGTATTTTAACCAGCAAGGCACATTGATCGAAACTTACCTTAAACGTTATTCAGCAAGGATCAATACAGTTTTCAATGTAGCCAATCACATACGTATTGGTGAAAACGCCTATTTCTTCTATAAGAAGAATCCGGGCTTCACTAATCAAAATGAAGGGAATGACATTTCTTACAGTTACAGGGAAAGCCCTCTTATTCCAGTGTATGATATTGTAGGTAATTATGCAGGTACAGGTTCCCAGGGTTTAGGGAATTCCCAAAATCCTTTTGCAAACAGGGCCCGTACGCATAATAATAAAGGAAATGATTACCAAGCTATAGGCAATGTTTTTGCAGAAGTGGATTTCTTAAAAAGTTTTACTGCACGTACCAGTTTTGGAGGAACGATCGATAACTACTATTATAATGCTTTTAATTATACGAAGTATGAAAATGCCGAAAACAATACAAACCCAAATAGTTTCAATGAAAATTTTGGATACAATAGCAGTTGGACATGGACAAATACCCTTACATATAATAAAGCGTTTGGAGATCATAGTATAAAGGCTTTAATTGGTAGCGAAGCCATACAAAATTATGGACGTGCCATTCAGGGCACAAGAAGTGGTTATTTCATTACAAATCCAGCCAATTTAACGGTAGATCCAAATCTGTTTACATTGAATTTTGGTCCTCCTACAGGACAAACGACTGGTAATATAAATGGAACTCCATATGCCAATTCTCTTTTTTCATTATTTGCACGTGCTGACTATAGCTACAAGGAAAAATATCTATTGAGTGCTACAGTAAGGAGAGATGGCTCTTCAGTATTTTCATTTGGAAATCGGTTTGGCGTTTTTCCTTCTGTTACCGGAGCATGGAGGATAAGCAAAGAGTCATTTATGAATGGCATTTCATGGTTGGATGACTTAAAAATACGGGGCGGTTGGGGCAAGTTGGGTTCTCTCAGTAATATTAGTGCGACCAATGCGTATAGCCTGTTTAATCAGGCTGCTGCCAATTCTTATTATGATATTAATGGAGCAAATAGCAGTTCTACATTGGGTATATATGCCAGCCAAATTGGAAATGAAGAAACTACCTGGGAAGAAGATGTAATAACAAATATTGGCTTTGATGCGAGCCTGTTTAAAAAATTTGATATTTCTTTTGAATGGTATAAGAAGTCAATTGATGGATTGCTCTTTAGGCCGGCGAGTGATATTACCGTTGTCGGTGGCGCAACACCTCCTTTTTTTAATGCGGGGGATATTGAAAATAAGGGGATTGATGCTTCCCTTACTTATCATGGTTCAGCCATAAACAAAGAGCTGAAATTTGATGTCTCAGTTAATTTTACTACCTATAATAATAAAGTAATCGCCTTACCGGGTGTAAAATATTATGATAGGGGTAGTGCTGGTTCCGGACGCCTAGGCGCTTTTTCACGCTTACAGGTGGGAGAGGCATTGGGTGCGTTCTTTGGTTACGAACAAATAGGCTTATTTAGAGATGCTGCAGACGTAACAGGCTCAGCCACACAAACAGGCGCTGCACCGGGAAGAATGAAATTCCGGGATGTCAATGGTGATAAAAAAATTGATGTAAATGACAGGACTTTCTTCGGAGATCCTAATCCCGATTTTACAGCAGGTATAAATCTTGCAGCAAATTATAAAGGATTTGATTTTGCTGCCTTTTTTTACACATCGCAAGGCAATGATGTTATAAATTATGTACGCTTTTGGGCAGATTTCCCCCAAGTATGGGATGGTGCTATCAGTAAAGATGCTTGGTACAATTCTGCCAGACTCGTTGATGCATCTGGAAAACCAACTCCATTGCTAATCCCAGATCCAGTGGATCCCACTAAAAGGATCATAAATCCTGCTGCGCGAGTGTCCAATCCTGATGCCAGAGTGCCCGTTTTGGAGCGATCCGCCAATTTCAGCACTACGGACAATTTCAGTTCTTACTATTTGGAAGATGGTTCTTTTTTCAAGTGTAAATCCTTGATGTTAGGATATAGTATTTCTCCAAGCAAGATGAAGAAATTTGGAATTGATAAGTTGAGGTTCTATATACAGGCCGTTAATTTATTTACTATCACCAAATACACAGGATTAGATCCTGAGTTGACCGGTTCAAACCTAAATGATAATACAAACTTTGGTATTGATTTCGGGAATTATCCGGCAAACCAGAAAGGGTTTAATTTTGGTGTAAATCTTTCTTTCTAAAATTGAAACTGTCTAATTATGAAAAAAAATAAATATAAATTAGTTATAATTTTTTGCGTTGCACTACTTAGCATTGTGTATGCCTGCAACAAAGACTTTCTGGATAAGCCGCCACAAGGAGCATTGAGTGCCGGCGTTCTTGCTAATAAACAGGGCGTTGAAGGATTGTTGCTTGGAGCATATCACATGGTGGGTGGTGAGGGCGGCGCCCCCGGTAATGTCTGGGGAGCTGCGGCGTCCAATTGGGTATATGGTAGTGCTATTGTAGATGATTCTTACAAAGGGTCTATCCCAACAGATCAAATGAATGAGGGTTTTAGTACACTGGCAACCTTTACATATGCTACTAATAATGGCTACCTTAACGAAAAATGGCGAGCCATGTATGATGGGGTGGGACGGGCCAACAACGTACTCCGCGTTTTACCTTTGGCCAAAGATATTTCGGCGGGCGATGTTACACGGATTACAGCAGAAGCAAGATTTTTACGGGGACATTTTCATTTTGAAGTAAAAAGGCTTTTTAATAATATTGTTTATGCTGATGAGAAAACGACTGAAACCCGCAATGTAGATGACGCAGGGGCTTATATTGACTACTGGCCAAAAATAGAGGCGGATTTTCAAGCTGCCATTGATGGATTGCCCGAAACACAAACCCAGCCTGGTAGAGCCAATAAATCTGCGGCCAAGGTTTACCTTGCCAGGTGTTATATGGAGCAACATAAATACGCCCAGGCAAAGCCTCTTTTAGAAGATGTTATTGCGAATGGAAAAACTGCTAAAGGTGAAAAATATGCATTAGTTAATTATCAAAGTAATTTTAATGCTCAACAAGATAATAGCGCGGAATCTGTTTGGGCTTACCAGGCTTCGGTAAATGATGGTTCTGGCACTAACGGTAATTATGGCGATAATCTTCAATTCCCTAATGGCTCCGGGCCGGGTGGTTGTTGCGGGTTTAATAATCCATCAATCAACTTAGCCAATGCTTACAAAACTGATGGTACCACTGGTTTGCCGTTATTAGATAATTTTAATTCCGGTATTTCACTTCACGATACTACTGCAACAGGGGCCTTGGCTTATACTGGAACTCTTGATCCAAGAATAGATATTGTAATGGGAAGACCAACAATTCCTTACTATGATTGGGGAGTGGTACCTGGGCCAAGAAAACTCGACTGGATTCGCAGCCCGGCAGACAACGGCCCCTTCAGTCCTAAAAAAGTCGTATATGCTAAAAGTCAGGTTGGCTCAATTTCTTCTACAGAAACAAGCTTCTGGGGCCCTACGCAGATGTCAGCAATTAATGTAAATCTAATACGTTTTGCAGAAGTATTACTTTGGGCAGCAGAGTGTGAAATTGCCATCGGAACATCTGCCAAAGCATTGGCTTATGTTAACCAGGTAAGAAACAGGGCTGCTGACCCAACAGGATGGGTCTACCAAAACAGTGACTATGATGCTGCAACAGGAAAATACAAAACACAAACTACTCCTGCTGCTAATTACAAGATAAGTCCTTATCCAGCCGGCGCCTTTGATGATAAAGTGTTTGCCGTCAAAGCTCTTTTGCATGAAGAGAGATTAGAATTAGCTATGGAAGGTCAGCGTTTCTTTACACTTCGCCGTTTTGATAATGGTACAGGCCTGATGACGACAATATTAAACAATTATATTGCCGTTGAGAAAACCCGCCCGTCTTTCTATATACAAAACCCATCTGTGACATTTGCACCGAAATATATGTGGTTTCCTATACCACAAGCACAAATAGACGTAAAGAATTTGTCCGGAACCGTATTTTTAAAACAAAATCCCGGGTTCTAATTTATTTTTTTAAGATCTTAATCGAGGTAGAGTTTACTCTACCTCTTTTTTTACCTATATTATTCCATTACTTTTGGAAATTTGCTAAAATGAAAATCCTTTCTACATTATTCACTCTAATTTCCTTTGTCTTCCTTTTAGTGATGTATTCTTGTAAGAATAAATCTTCTTTATTCCAGCCTGTTTCTTCCTCACATTCAAACATTCATTTTATAAATAAGATTGAAGAGAATGATTCTCTTAATCCAATTGATGTAACAAACATTTACAACGGTGGTGGGGTAGGTGTCGGTGATTTTAATAATGATGGGTTACAAGATCTTTATTTTACAGGTAATCTTGTACCAAACAAGTTATACCTCAACAAAGGCAAGTTTAAATTTGAAGATGTAACTAAAGAAGCTGGTGTAGATGGCTCCGGAAGGTGGTGCAGGGGGGTAGCAATTGTGGATATCAATAATGACGGTTTGCTTGATATGTATGTTAGTGCTTCCATGTCTAAGGATGTCAATAAAAGAAAAAATCTACTTTATGTAAACCAGGGGGCTGATAAGAATGGCATTCCAAAATTTAGAGAAATAGCCGCTGAATATGGACTTGCTGATACAACTCATTCCACCATGGCAGCTTTTTTTGATTATGATAACGATGGTGATCTTGATATGTATTTAGTCGTCAATCAAATCTTAGAAAAAGATATCCCTTCAAATTTCCGCCCTAAAATAACGGACGGTTCTTATCCAAGTACGGGTCGTTTGTACCGTAATGATTGGAATGATTCAATAAAACACCCCATTTTTACTAATGTTTCAAAACAGGCAGGCATTACCATCGAAGGCTATGGCCATGGAGTTAGCATAGCTGATTTTAATAAAGATGGATGGAAAGATATTTTTGTCACTAATGATTTCAATTCAAATGATCTTCTCTACATCAATAATCATGACGGCACTTTTACTGATAAAGCCTCCGTTTATTTTAAACATACCTCAGCCAATGGTATGGGGCAGGATGTGATTGATATAAATAATGATGGCTTTGCCGATGTCGTAGAACTGGATATGAACCCAGAAGATAATTACCGTAAAAAGACAATGATGGGGTCTGGAAGTTACCAGACATATCAGAACAGTGATTATTACGGTTATCAATATCAGTACGTGCGCAATTCAATACAGCTTAACCAGGGTCCAAGAATAAGTCAAAGCGATTCTATCGGTGATCCCATATTCAGTGACATCGGTTTTCTTTCGGGTATTGCAGAGACAGACTGGAGCTGGACGCCAATAGTGACAGATTTTGATAATGATGGCTTCAGGGATATTATCGTGACCAATGGATTTCCAAAAGATATAACAGACCATGATTTTATGGCCTTTCGCAGGACATCTTTTAGTCTGGCGAGTAAAGAATACATGCTGGCACAGATCCCGGAGGTGAAACTACATAATTACGCTTTCCATAATAACAATAATCTTACATTCCAAAATGTGACTGATAAATGGGGGCTTGAGATCCCTTCATTTTCTAACGGCGCAGCATATGCCGATCTTGATAATGATGGTGATATGGATTGTGTGATTAATAATATCAATGATGAATCTTTTGTTTATGAAAATACAACAAACTCGAAAGATAAAATCGCAGCAAACTTTTTGCAGATAAAATTCAAAGGGAATGATAAAAATTTAAATGGTTTAGGTGCTTCGGCTGAAATTTATTATCGCAATCAAATACAGGTATATGAAAACTCTCCTTACCGGGGATATCTTTCAAGTGTTGATGCAAAAGCTTTTTTTGGGTTAGGAAATGTTGCTGTAATTGATTCAGTGATCATCAAATGGCCAGGGAATAAAAAGCAGGTATTGAAAGACGTTAAGACAAACCAATTACTTGCGGTTGATATACAAAATGCAAATCTTGATTATGACTGGACCAATACTTTCTTAGTAAAAAATTCTTTGTTCACAGACTTTACAAATATGTCTGGAATAAATTATCAACACCAGGAGACCGATATTATTGATTTTGATAAGGAAAGATTAATCCCGCACAAACTTTCACAGTACGGGCCAGGATTAGCAGCAGGAGATATTGACGGGAATGGTCTTGATGATATTTGTATCGGCGGCCCTGCTGATTTTCCAGGCAAATTTTTACTTCAACAGACCAATGGAAAATTTATCATGAAAGATATGCCATCAGCTAACAATAAACCTTACCGGAAAGCTGAAACTATGGGCATGTTACTTTTTGATGCAGATAATGATGGCGACCCTGATCTGTATTGTGCAAATGGCAGTAATGAATTTCCCGCTAATACAGAAAATTACCAGGACTGGTTTTTTATAAATGACGGGAAAGGAAATTTTACGAATGATTCATCGGCTTTGCCAATTAACTATACAAGTAAAAGTTGTATCCGGGCAACTGATTTTGATAACGACGGCGATCTTGATCTTTTTATTGGAGGCAGATGCTTACCAGGTAAATATCCTTTGCCTGTCAGTTCTTTTATTTATCGTAATGATTCCAAAAACGGGCAAATAAAATTTACAGACGTTACCTCCGATGTTGTGAAAGATCTTCAAAATATTGGTATGGTTTGCGATGCACTATGGACAGATTTTGATAATGATGGATGGACTGATCTTTTAGTCGTTGGAGAATGGATGCCGGTTACATTTTTTAAAAATAACCATGGCAAATTTGAAAATACATCAGCTCAATCAGGTATCAATACTCAAACAGGTTGGTGGAATAGCATTATTTCCGGGGATTTTGATAATGATGGCGATATCGATTATATAGCCGGTAATCTTGGTGAAAATTCTTTTTTTCGTGCAAGCGATCAATACCCGGTGAATGTCTATGCTAAAGATTTTGATAAAAATGGAAGTCTTGATGCTATCGTGACAGTTTTTCTTAAAGATAAGAATGGTGAAAAAAAAGAATACACGGCCTTAAACAGGGATGATATAGTCAGCCAATTACCTCCGCTTAAAAAGAAATTTCTCACCTATAAAGACTTTGCAAATGCAGACATTCATCAATTGTTTACAGCAGAAGAGATGAATGGAGCTTTGATTTTACATGCGAATAATTTTAAAAGCTCGTATATAAAAAATAATGGCAATGGGAAATTTGAATTATATGCATTGCCTCCAATGGCACAAATTGGACCTTTGAACGGAATGATAGCTGAAGATTTTAACGGCGATGGAAACCTTGATGTTGCGATAACTGGTAACGATTATGGAAATGAAGTATCCGACGGAAGGTATGATGCCTTAAATGGAATTGTTTTATTAGGAGATGGTGCGGGGAATTTTACTGCGCAAACAATATTGCAATCTGGCTTTTATGTTCCCGGAGATGCAAAAGCACTTGTTAAGTTAAGAGGGGCCAATAACAATTATTTTTTGGCCGCATCGCAAAATAGGGGGCCTTTGAAATTATTCACCAGCAATAGTCAAAATCAGAAAGTAATCCCTTTGCAACCTTTTGATGTTAGCGCTATACTTACTTACAGGAGTGGAAAAAAACAAAAAAATGAAATTAATTACGGATCATCCTTCTTGTCCCAGTCCAGTCGTTTTTTAAATGTTGACAATAATATTGTTTCGGTTGAAATAAAAAATTCAAAAGGTAATATGCGTAAGGTAAGTTTACAATAAAAATTCCAGCCATTTCTAAAATAATTACCATAAAACGTTTTGTGTTTTTGTTTTTCCCGGTTAGTTCATTTTTGGTGATCATATCTTCCTGTAAGAATTATTATAGAAACAGCACACATAAAGATGTCCCGATATCAAGTATAAAAAAAGGAGAGGTGTTGGCTGCTAAATATTGCCAATCCTGTCATTTATTACCTGATCCATCTTTGTTAGATACAAAAAGTTGGGAGAAAGGTGTATTGCCAAGCATGGGTCCTCGACTTGGGATTTTTTATTATGATTTTGAAAAATACCCTTCCTTTAAATCCGATAAAGATGTTGATGTAAATTTCTATCCCCCAAAACCAGTATTGAGTTTTAATGAATGGCAGAATATTATTGATTATTACGTTGCCACTTCACCTGATAGCTTGGCGAAACAGGTTAGGAAACAATCTATTCAATTAGGAGTACCGATTTTTTCAGTTCAATATCCCCAGTTTACTTATGAGGATCCCGCCACGTCATTTGTGAAAATAAATAAAGGGAACTCTTTGTATTCATTGATCATAAGCGATGTGATAAAACAAAATATTTTTTTCTTCAACAATCAACTGGAACTAAAAGATTCTGTAAACTGCAGGGGCCCTATCGTAGATATTGACTTTACAAAAAATGGAATGCTCGCCTGCAACATCGGTATTTTGAATCCTAATAATGGGAAGTCTGGAATGGGCCAGGTTATAAATATTGATTCGCTAGGAAGAATGCAGCGAGATTCCATTCCTTTATTTGATAGCTTAAGAAGGCCTGTTCAACTTACTTCTGCGGATTTAAACAGCGATGGTAAGGTAGATTATATTGTGTGTGAATTTGGCAACCTAATCGGGGCACTATCCTGGATGGAAAACGTGGGAGATAGTAACTTTAAACGGCATGTACTTAGGTATTTTCCAGGCGCCATCAAAGCGTATGTTAATGACTATAATCATGATGGGACACCGGACATCTGGGCATTATTCTCGCAGGGGGAAGAAGGTATTTTTCTATTTAGTAATAAGGGTAAAGGAGAATTTGAGTCAAGACAAGTGTTGCGTTTTCCACCTGCCTACGGCTCTTCCTATTTCGAGCTTACTGATTTTAATAATGACGGTTATCCTGATATCGTTTACACTTGTGGTGATAATGCTGATTATTCAGTAGTTTTTAAGCCGTATCATGGAGTATATATTTTTTTAAATGATAAAACAAACCATTTTAACCAGAAATATTTTTTCCCAATTAACGGATGTTATAAAGCAATTGCGAGGGATTATGATAATGATGGGGATTTGGATATTGCAGCTATTTCTTTTTTTGCTGATTACGAACACGAACCAGAAGAAGGCTTTGTTTATTTGAAAAATGAAGGCAATTTCATTTTTAGTCCCTATAGTATTCCAGAGGCGCAATCCGGTAGGTGGCTTACGATGGATGCGGGAGATATCGACGGAGATGGCAAATTAGATCTTGTGTTGGGAAATTTTACTTTAGGATCATCAGCATTGAAGTCTAAGACTAACATATCAAAAACGGTACCTTTTATAATTTTGAAAAATACCGGCAAATGAATGAAGGAATTTGTTTTAGAAATTGCATTAGGGGATCTTTTATATATTAATAATATTAAATTTTATTAATTGTGATGAATCGGCTTTGGTTTCGTTTTGCAGCATCTATTTTATTCTGTTTTGCAGCTATGTCGGTTTCAATGAGGGCGATTTCGCAAACAATACCTTCTTTTAAGATCATACTTTCAAATAATAAAATTTTCAATGCAGCCGATTTGCCAAAAGACAAACCATTAGTTCTTATTTATTTTGATCCTGATTGTGATCACTGCCAAAAACTAATGACTGAACTTTTTAAAAAAATAAATAGTTTTAAAAAAGCTCAGATGGTGCTTGTAACTTTTAAGTCGGTACCAGAAGTAGCTGCATTCGAAAAAAAATATGGTACACATAAATATGCAAATATGAAAGTCGGTACAGAAGGCACCCTTTTTTACCTGAGGAATTATTATAAATTGATAAAGATGCCTTTTACCGCTTTGTATGACAGGAAAGGAAATTATACTTATTCATATAGGGATGAAACCCAGGTGGATGATTTGATAAACAGGCTAAAGAGTCTTTAAATAGAGCCACTATTATCTTATACCATCACCAACAGGTAAGCGCAAAACTTTTTTATTAAAAAAAACTGAATACACTATCTTCGCCTTTTAATGAGCCTCTCTACCAGACACCTTCTTGGTATAAAAGACCTGACAGTAGATGATATTTCCCTTATTTTAAAAACGGCAGAGCAATTCAAGGAAGTTTTACAAAGACCCGTAAAAAAGGTCCCCTCGTTGCGTGATGTCACGATCGTCAATCTCTTTTATGAAAATTCCACGAGGACAAGGTTCTCATTTGAGCTTGCCGAAAAAAGATTAAGTGCTGATACTATCAATTTTGCCGTTTCGGGTTCCTCTGCTGCGAAGGGAGAAACACTTCTTGATACAGTAAGAAATATCTTATCAATGAAAGTGGATATGGTGGTAATGCGCCATAGTGCAAGTGGTGCGCCTCATTTTTTAGCAAAACATATTCCTGCAGCTATCATAAATGCGGGAGATGGTGTCAACGAACATCCAACACAAGGATTGCTGGATGCATTTTCGATGAAAGAAAAATTCGGAAAGCTGGAAGGAATAAAAGTGGCTATCATTGGAGACATAATGCACAGTCGTGTGGCGATGAGTAATATTTACCTGTTGAATAAAATGGGCGCAAAGATCACGGTATGCGGTCCCCCAACGTTAATACCAAAATACATTCGTGAATCATTTGGCGTAGAAGTCAATTATGATATTAAAGAAACACTCGAGTGGTGTGATGTAGCCAACGTTTTACGAATACAATTAGAAAGACAAAATCAGGTTTTGTTTTCATCATTGCGTGAATACAATATCGTTTACGGTGTAAAAAGAAAATTACTTGATAATTTGAATAAAGAGATTGTTGTAATGCACCCTGGCCCTATAAACAGGGGAGTGGAACTTGACAGTGATGTAGCCGATAGCAAACAATCGATAATTTTACAGCAAGTGGAGAATGGGGTAGCGGTGAGAATGGCAGTGTTATATTTACTTTCAGGAAGAAATCCAGGCAGTAATTAGTAATTATTAATTAATAATTATTAGCTTTTCATCGCTAATAACTTTTCAATGCAAAGAATCTGTTTATTCCCCGGCACCTTCGATCCGCTTACATTGGGTCACGTTGATATTATCACCCGTGCATTGCCACTCTTTGACAAGATTATTGTTGGTATAGGTATCAATACTTCAAAAGCCCCCATGTTTACCCCGGAAAAAAGATTGAGCTGGGTAAAAGAAATTTTTAAGAACGAACTCAAAGTGGAAGGAGCAGTATATGAGGGATTAACTGTAAATTTTTGCAGAAAGATCGACGCAAGATTTATTTTAAGAGGTATTCGCTATGTCAGCGATTTTGAATATGAGAAAACAATTGCTGATGCCAATCGCACTCTTGACAAATCAATTGAAACTATTTTTCTTACAGGCGAGCCTAAGTATACTTCTGTGGCTTCCACAATTGTAAGAGATATTATTAAAAATGGCGGAGATGCTTCACACTTTTTGCCGCCGGAAGTAGCAAATACATTATAGCTCTCTTTTTTCATCAAAGAATTATTTGAATTATCTTTTATGACTATTTGGTTTGATAAAAATATTTCTGTTGAAAGTTTAAGATCATTTGGCAAAGGAACAATGACCGAACATTTGGGCATTGAGTGGGTTGAGTTGGGAGAGGATTTTTTCAAAGCAAAAATGCCGATCGATCATCGTACACTGCAACCACTTGGGTTATTACATGGCGGCGCATCATGTGTTTTAGCGGAGACTATTGGCAGTGTTGCATCCCATCTTGTTATTGATCCTTCAGAGTTTTATCCAGTGGGTATTGAGATCAATGCCAATCATATTCGCAGCGCAAGGGAAGGTTTTGTTTATGGCACATGTTCACCACTGCATATTGGATCAACTACACATGTTTGGGATATACGAATTGCAAATGAAGAAGGGAAATTAATTTGCATCAGTCGGCTTACCGTTGCAATAATGAAGAAGAAGGTATCAGGATGAAAATCCTGCTTCGAGCACATCATTTACGGAAGGGAAGGAGTTCTGTAAATATTTCTTAAGAGCATTTCTTTCCACCCATTCCAGTTTTGTTATCTGTTCTGTTGCTTGTGGGATAAGTTTTTGTTGGCCACTTATTTTCATCATAAACCATTTTGTTTCTTTTAATACATACTTGCTGCCTTCGTGATAAGTATGATAAGTAGTAATAAGCGGTGATAAGAGCTTTATATTTTTTAAACCTGTTTCTTCTTCAGTTTCTCTTATTGCACATTCTTCAAAAGTTTCTTTCTTATCCATTTTCCCTTTAGGCAGGTCCCATTTTCCCCTGCGAAACATCATCAATGCTTCATTATTTTCATTCAGCACAAAACCTCCTGCTGCTTTTATCAAAGTAAATTTTTTAAAGAAAGCATCTTTTAGCTCTTTAAGATTTTTATTAAAAAAAACACCTGCATGAACGGAAGGCTTCTGCATTTCATGTATCATACTTTTTACTGTATGCAGGTTTAGTTCATCGATGAAGACGGCATCATCATGGTGAATATAAGGTTGAAGAGTCGCGTCAACATTATCACATAAAAACAAAGGCTTGTCGTCGAAATAAACTTTGATAAACATGGCAGCTGCTTTTGGCTCATAGCTTTTCTTTACTTTCGTCGCATGACAGATGCTAAAGTGGTAGCAGAAAAGCTGCTTCAAGTTAATGCAGTAAAATTGAATCCCGAAAATCCCTTTACCTGGGCGAGCGGCTGGAAAAGCCCGATCTATTGTGATAATCGAAGAGTACTTTCATTCCCTTTTATCCGGGATTATATAAAATCTGAGCTTTGCAATTTGGTATTTGAGAGATTTCCTGACGCGGGGCTGCTCGCTGGTGTGGCTACAGCAGGCATTGCCTGGGGTGCCATGGTTGCCGACCAATTAAAGCTCCCTTATGTATATGTTCGTCCTAAACCTAAGGAACATGGCTTGGGAAACCAAATCGAAGGCTATTGTGAACCGGAACAAAAGGTAGTAATTATTGAAGATCTTGTTTCCACAGGTAAAAGCAGCATGCAGGTTGTTGACGTCCTTAAAGAAGCAGGGCTTGAAATAGCCGGGATGGTTTCTATTTTCACTTATGGGTTCCCAATTGCTAAGGAAATGTTTCAAAAGACTGGAATTGACTATTATCCCCTTACGGATTACCCGACTCTTATTCAGCTTGCAGCCGAAAAGCAAATTATATCGTCTGATCAACTGGAAATTTTGTTAAAATGGCAAACTGATCCTGCGGGGTGGAGAGGAGTTTAGTAATTTGCTTTAAATCGATTTTAATGAAGAAAATAATTCTTGGAATGATTGCGGTTGGTGGGTTCGCGTTGGCCAGTTCAGCCCAGGTAAAAGCATCGCAGACTGCAAAGATTAAAACGCCGACAATTGGCTGTGAAGATTGCAAAACCCGGATCGAAACCTACCTCAAAAGGTATGACGGCGTTACCTCCGTCTTGGTGAACTGGCATCAAAAAAATGTGACTGTAAAATACCTGACAGATCGAACCAATATTGAAGAGATAAAAACTGCGATAGCAAATTGCGGATACGATGCTGATGATGTTCCAGCCAATGAAGATGCATACAAACGACTACCCAAAACATGTAAAAAGCCAGAAGATGGAGGTCCGACAAAAGCTCCAAATATTCATGCTCCGCCCGTAATCAAACAATAAAAAATTTTATTCACCCCTTGCTCAGCAGGGGGTATTTTTTTGTCGTTGATTTTCTAAAAAATATTCGGACGAAGGTCGGTTAATGTACAACTCTGTTGATTAAAATTATCAAACATAAATCTGAAATGACCTCTTCAGTCCTGAGTTTTCCAGGATCATTTTAATTATCCAATTGTCTTTTTTATGGTTCCCAAAAGCTTTCCAAAAAGGCGGGGGCCATTTTGTGCATGATTGCCTTTCCTTTTAGTTTTTAATTGCAAGAATTTTAGAGGACGAGGGCGGTTGAGGTAGAATGGAAAGATTTGCAGATTTTTTCTTTTGCTAAATGCATTACTATTTCTAAATTTTAGGAGCATTCAATCTTAGCAAATAGACAGGGCTTATAAAAATGTCAATAACCTGTTGACAACGAGAAGATAAAAACCGATACTTAAAATTTAAAAGATAATTTTTTTAACTCCAAAAATCCTTGGCCATTCACTTTTTAAGATTGCTTCGGACTATTCAGAGTTACTGCAATTATTATTTAACAATCAGAGTATAATGGAATTTTATTCCAATTTCATTTTACTTGCCTGTAAGGATTATGATTATGAATAATATTTAAAGTTGGTGAGATTAGCCTGTCTTTCTTGACGCATGCCCTTCCCAAACGAAATGAAGACTTTTTAAGGCTGGTGAATCGTAAGATTACCTGACTCGGGAATTAGTATAAGTCAAAATTGATTTACCGGAGTTAAGAGATGCACCCTAAATAAGGAAGGTATTAGTTTTAGAAGAACATCTTTATGAATACTCCTACGAAGAACACTTTGGAAATGACTTTAAACCTTTTCTTCTTGACGGCTTTTCATTAACTTGTAATCTTTTCTGGACCTTTAGGACTATTGGATAAATGAAACTATTTAAGAAACTGCTTGCCGGCGTTCTCTTCTGTGCCGTACCTGTCTTATTATTCAGCCAGGACTTTTCTAATAAGGGGAAAGATTTTTGGGTCATCTATACAGGGCATGTTGACGGGACTAATTCGAGAATGGCCTTGTACATTACGTCAGATCAGAATGCATCAGGAACAGTTACGGTTAATGGCAATGTCATCAATTTCACAGTTACTGCCAACCAGGTTACCACAGTGAGATTTACCTCTTCATCTTCACCAAGCAATGCAGTTGCTTATAACGGACAAACAGTCGGAATTGGAACTAATAAAGGAATCCATATCCAGTCTGATAAGCCAGTAGTCGTTTATTCCCACATTCTGAATGCTGCCCGTTCTGGTTCGTCGCTAGTACTGCCAACAAATGTTCTTGGCAGGGAATATTATGTGGCTTCTTATGCATCCGTCAACGCGGCAACAGGGGTCCGTCGTTCCGAATTTGCTGTTGCGGCTACACAGGATAATACTACGATAGAAATTACACCTAGACAAGCCGATGCTAACAACACCTATTCGGCAAATGTGCCCTTCCAGGTTACCCTTAATAAAGGCGATGTCTTCCAGTATCAATCTGGTAATGACGGTGACCTGACAGGTACATATATTAAATCTATTGCTACTGCTACTTCACCATGTAAGCCCATAGCAGTTTTTGCCGGTTCAACATGGACAGCAATGGGGTGTCCAGGTGCCGGCTCAGGAGACAATCTTTATCAACAATTATTTCCATTTGTATCATGGGGCAAATATTATATAACTGCTCCATTTAAGGAACGTTCTTTTGATATTTTCCGCATTTTGGTTCGGGATCCTGCTACCATAGTGCAGGTAAATGGTGTTACTCTTAGTCCTGCCACACTTATTGCTGGCAGGTTTTATGAATTTAATACAGCCGGAAATAATACACCAAGGATCATTACTTCAAACCAGCCAATATGTGTAATGCAGTATATGATCACTGAAAACTGTGATGGGGTGCAAAGTGATCCTGAAATGATCATATTGAATTCAATTGAGCAAACTCTAAATGATATTACCGTATTATCAGCAAGGAGTGACCTTACTCCTCCGAACACGAATATTACAAGACATTTTTTAAATATCATTGTAAAGACATCCGCTTTAGGAAGTCTCACTATCGATGGAGCACCCTACTCATCAGCACCAGTTGCAATTCCTGCAACACAATATTCTTACTTACAACAAGAAGTTACCAACTCTACAAATGTTAACCCCTCGCATCGTGTGAAATGCGATAGCGGTTTTGTTGCTATTGCCTATGGATATGGTAATGTTGAATCATACGGATATAATGCAGGAGCAAATGTCAGGGATCTTTATCAATACATAAGCATACTTAATCAATTTGCCACTGTAAGTTTCCCGGCAACCTGTAAGAATGCTCCTTTTTATTTCAGAACAGTATTCCCGTATAACCCAACTCAAATTCAGTGGGTGTTTGGCAGTGCATTGAATACAATGGGCATTGCCGATGTGACTATTAATAGTCCTGTTTATGATTCTACTTGGACAGTCAATGGAAGACAGGTTTATCGTTATAGTTTGCCAATTCAATATTCTATCCATACTATTGGTACATACCCGATAAAAATCATTGCATACAACCCTTCCAGTGACGGCTGTAGTGGAGAACAGGAAATTGATTACGATCTACAGGTATTTAACCCCCCGTCAGCTGGGTTTTATTTTACAGCTAATGGATGTGTTACTTCGCCAGTTGACTTCTTTGATACATCTGGCGCCGGTGGGAGAGGGATCATTCAGTGGAATTGGAATTTTGGAGATGCCGGGACATCATTGATACAAAATCCATCTCATTCTTATGCTACGTCCGGTACATATCTGACTAAACTTTCTGTGATCACAGATATTGGTTGTATTTCCGATACTGCTACTAAGAATATTACTTTAACACAATTGCCACAGGCAAAATTTAGCATCAATATTCCTTCTTGTGCCGGAAAGGCCATTACGTTTACTGATTTATCTACCGTTAACGGTGGATCATCAATTGCAAAGTGGTACTGGGATTTTGGTGACGGCAGCCCTGTTGTAATTGTTACCAACAATTCGCCACAAATACATACCTATACTTCTATAGGTTCATATAATGCAACATTGAAAGTAGAAACCAATACTGGTTGTCAAAGTTTTGTTTTCACAAGGCCAGTTACAATTAATCTTTTACCGGAAGCTGGCTTTATTGCTCCGGAGGTTTGCTTAGCGGATCCATCTGCGCCATTCATTGACACAAGTAAGATTTCAGGTGGGAATATTACAACCTGGCAATGGAATTTTGGTGACCCGAATGCGAATGCAGGAAATCCGAATACTTCAAATTTACAAAACCCATCGCATCGTTATACTGTTGTTGGAAACTATACAGCCACATTGATCGCTATATCAAACAACGGGTGTACTGATACGATATCGAAAACATTTACAGTAAACGGTTCTATACCACTGGCAAACTTTACAGTGCAAAACGCAAATGCACTTTGCAGTAATAAAATTGTAACAATTGCAGATGCATCGACTGTAGATTTTGGAGGCATTGTAAAAACAGAAATTTATTGGGATTGGACAAGTGATCCAACGATTAAAACAATTGATGATATCCCATCACCCGGGAAATTATATACACATACATACCCTGAATTCGGAAGCCCTGTAACAAAAACCGTGACCATCAGAATGATTTCTTATTCAGGTATCAGTTGTCTCAATGTTTTAACGAAAACAATAATCTTATTAGCAACGCCAATTTTGCATTTCGATGCATTGAGTGAAGTATGTTCGAATGCGGAACCATTCCAAATTACCCAGGCTGGCGTTGCAAACGGAATACAAGGTACTGGGACATTTTCTGGGCCGGGAGTAAGTGCATCTGGTTTATTCGATCCAACTGTCGCAACTGCCGGCATCCATACAATTCGTTACACATTTACCGGGGCAAATTCCTGCGGCAATTATATGGAGCAAACAATAACGGTAAACCCAACGCCAAAGGCATTCGCAGGACCCGATAAAATTGTGTTGGAAGGTGGTGCTGTTCAATTAACACCGGCATTGAATGCTGGATTCCCAGTTACATATATATGGACACCGCCAACAGGACTTAATAACCCAAATGTGCCAGACCCGCTTTCATCCCCTGCCGATGACATTACGTATACATTAAAAGTTACTTCAGATAAAGGATGTACAACAAGTGACCAGGTATTTGTGAAAGTGCTGAAGAAACCAGAGATCCCAAATATATTCAGCCCGAATGGAGATGGTATTCACGATAGATGGGTGATAAAAGCTTTGGATACTTATCCTGGTTGTACAGTGGAAATATTCAACAGGTATGGCCAACAAATTTATTATTCGGTTGGCTATTCAAATCCGTGGGATGGCACAATAAATGGAAAACCCGTACCAGTTGGTACTTACTATTATATTGTTGACCCGAAAAATGGCCGTCAAAAACAAGCCGGCTACGTAGATATTGTGAGATAAAATGAAAAAGATTTTAACGATAGTAGCATTTAGTTTTATGATGCTTGCTGTTATGGCACAGCAAAAGCCCCATTACACGCAGTATATATTAAACCAATACATAATTAATCCCGCTATTTCCGGAATAGAAAATTATGTAGATGTGAAAATAAGTGCGAGGGATCAGTGGGTAGGATTGGCCGGTGCGCCAAAGACTACTTATCTAACCATTCACGCACCACTTGGTAAAAAAGATTACAGAACATCTGCAACGTCCTATTCAATTCCCGGCGAAAACCCGAGGGGAAAATATTATTGGGAAAATTATACGGCCGCAGAACCGCATCATGGGATCGGCCTATCAGTTATAAATGATAAGACCGGGAGTTATCATCGTTTTACTTCGACGATTTCTTATGCATATCATATTGGATTAAGTCCGACCACAAATCTTTCTGCAGGATTTGCTGCGGGTATTTCCAAAGTAAGTATTGACAGAACAATGCATGATTTTAATGGTAGTGGAGATCCAATTGATCCGGCTACAGGTTCGGCAATCAGTGGGGAATTATTTAAAATAAAACCAGATCTTTCTGCAGGCTTATATCTTTATTCAAGAGATTATTTTATTGGTCTTGCTGCCCAGCAAGTCATTCCTCAAAAGCTACAATTTGTGGATGATGCAGCGTTTACAGCAACCGGGAAACTGATCCCGCATATTTTTCTGAATGCCGGTTATCGGTTTCTGCTTACAGATGATATCAATGCGATCCCCTCCATCATGGTGAAATACATAAATGGATCATCGAAAAATGATTTTCAACCTGAAGCAAATTTCAAATTTCAATATCGTGATCTTCTTTGGGTAGGAGCCAGCTATCGTTACCAGGATGGTTTCGCAGCTATGTTAGGTTTAAATATCAGCAACACCTTTAATATTGGCTATGCGTATGATTTTACTACCACAAATTTAAATACTGTGAGTCGTGGTACTCATGAACTGATGATCGGGTTCATACTTGGAAACAAGTATAGCGGGAAGTGTCCCCGTTGTTGGTAACGCATTACAATCTGACGATCTTCTTAACTTTTGCGGCTTTAATTTTTGCTAACTGGTCCTTAGCTTTCTGTTGATTTTCCTGGACAAGTTGTAAAGTAATGTCGGTGTCGGGAATTGCACAAACTTTATTTTCTTTCATTGCTTTTTCAACGTTGACCAAAGTTTTCAGATTGAAGTTAATTTGCTGCTGAATACTGTCAAGCTTTATTTGAACAAGAGAAGTATTTATTTTTTGATTTACATCTTCCCAATTGATCTGTGAATAGGAGAGGCGTAGTTGGTCTTCAAGATTATTCCAGTTCACTTTGTCAACTATCTCAGAATTATACTCTGATTTCAGCTGATTTTTTTCTGCAGCGTTAAAGGCATCAGCATAATTTTTTTCCATTGCTTTCCATTCGCTTTCCTTTAAGATCTTCTTTGTTGCATCTACCGCTTCTTTCACTTTACTTTCTTCGTCGGGAGCAAGTTCAGGTATGTTCGGCGTTGAATAATTGATGAACTGTGGAACAATTGATTGATCCGCAATTGAATTTTCCTCGTTGAAAATACTTTCAACAAGATTCGCTACTGTTTTCCCCTTTACCGGTGTCTTAGTTTCTGGAGCCTTTGCAATAAAATTATTTGAAGAACCTTTTTTGCCATTTAGAAAATAATAAGGGCTTAATTCATTTGAAAGCGTATAAAATCCATGTTTAGGTTCTTGCTTATTTACAGAAACAAAAAAAGTAAATAAGGTAATGCCCATCATAGTAAAAAATGCAATTGAAAGCTGCCTGACCGGGTTCCAGCCTTTATTCCTCATACCTAGTATAGATTCAATGCGATTCAACAAGTCATGATTTTTTCCTGCTGCCGCCATCACCATTTGGCGATGTTTGTTTTGCTCTAATCGTAATAAGGCGGAAGCATATTCTCCGGGCTTGTATTGAAACTGTAGAACCATTTCATCGCAACTATGCTCCCTTTCTTTTTCAATACTCTTAACCAATAGTTTCACAAATGGATTGAAATATAAAACGGTTTTAATAAAGCTGAGAATAAGATTTAAGAAGTAATCATACCTGTATATATGACTCAATTCATGAAGAATAACAGCTTCTAATTGATGCGGTGTTAAATTATTGACCGCTGCAACCGGGATCAAAATGATCGGTTTCAAATAACCGATAGTTACGGGCGATGTAACCCATTCCGACAACCAGATCTTCACATCTCTTGCAATTCCCATTGCAACCGAAGTTCTCTTTACATACATTCTCCACGCCACATCCATTTTTTTAAGACCAGTGGTACGTATCATTTGTACGAACCGGTAATTCCGGATGAATTGCCAAACAGGCGCTATTAATATTACGAGATAAGCAATAGACGCATAGGGTAAAATTTTTCCTGCAAAATATTTCCAACCAGCATCGCTTATCATCCCGATATTATAGAATGATGCTGTTGAATTTGTTTGTGATACAAGTGAAGAAATAAGTGTATAAACAAACCATGCAAAGCCAGAGAAAGTTAAAATTGTGGCTAAAGAAGTTTTATGCGCAGATCTGATCTTATGAAAAGCCAAAGTAATGAACTGGTAAACTACCCAAAGCAAAGCCATTTGCCAGAGGCTGTTGATCAGTGACCATCCAAGTGATTGCAGAAAGTTTACCTGGTCCATGAATACAAATCTTATTTGCTTTTCAAACTATCGATCATTTCCTGGATCTTCGCTAACTCTTCCTCGGTCGCCTTATGCTCTCCCAGCGCCTGTATCACAAGCTGAGTAGATGAGCCGCCAAAAAGTGAATCGATCATTTTACCTAATAAATGTTTTTGTGTTTTTTCTTTACTCACTGCTGCCTGGTACACATGGGTACGCATACTGTCGTCTCTTTTCACCAAACCTTTTTCATGCATTATCTGCATCAACTTAAGAGTGGTTGTATAACCAGCATCTTTTAATGCAGCTAAGTCTTCATGCACTTCACGAACTGTTGCAAGACCTTTCTTCCATAGAACTTGTAAGATTTCCAATTCGCTTTCAGTGGGTTTAATATAACGGGTAGTTGCCATATTTTTAATCTTTTATAACCCGAATATACGACTTATTTCGTACGACAATAAAATCTTAGCCAAATTTAATTTTTTTTAACATGGGTTAACATTAAGACGGATGAACGGTTAAAAGGTTACGATGAATGTTCAATTGGAATATAAAAACTAAGTCCCGCTGTAGAAACAGCAGGACTTAAGTAATGGTTCTGATTAGACTCTTTAATTATTTGTATTCAACTGTAGTGGCAGGGTTAGTTTTTGTTGCGACTGCTACAGGTTTAATTTCATTTTTTTGACCTACTGTCAGATCACTCTTTTTTGCATTATTTATTTGTGCAAGAGTGGGAGCGATGACCAAAGATACAATTGACATTAACTTAATCAAAATATTCATTGAGGGTCCTGAAGTATCTTTAAAAGGATCGCCAACTGTGTCGCCGGTTACTGAGGCTTTATGTGGCTCTGATTTCTTATAATAGATCTCGCCGTTTATTTCAACGCCTTTTTCAAAACTCTTTTTTGCATTATCCCAGGCACCCCCGGCATTGTTTTGAAACATTCCCATCAATACGCCACTTACAGTTGCGCCGGCAAGAAAACCACCCAATGCCTCGGCACCAAGACCCGGCATAAACCCGATGATCAATGGTGAAATAATAGCAATAGCGCCGGGCAACATCATTTTCTTAATTGATGCATCTGTTGAGATTGCAACGCATTTATCATATTCCGGTTTGCCTGTTCCTTCCATAATTCCCGGAATCGTTTTAAATTGTCTCCTAACTTCTTCCACCATCGCCATAGCTGCTTGACCAACTGCACGAATAGCAAGAGATGAAAATATAAATGGGATCATTCCACCAACGAATAATGATGCAAGCACATTTGCTTTATAGATGTCAATGCCATTGATGCCCGATACGCCAACAAACGCGGCAAACAATGCAAGCGCAGTTAATGCAGCAGATGCAATTGCAAAACCTTTTCCAGTCGCTGCAGTTGTATTTCCAACAGCATCGAGCACATCTGTTTTTTCGCGAACCTCTTTTGGAAGCTCACTCATTTCAGCAATACCACCTGCGTTATCTGCAATAGGACCGAAAGCGTCGATCGCCAATTGCATAGCAGTGGTTGCCATCATACCAGCCGCAGCGATTGATACACCATATAAGCCAGCACATTCGTAGGAACCCCAAATACCGGCGGCAAGAACAAGAATAGGGAGGAATGTAGATTCCATACCTACCGCGAGACCACCAATCACATTTGTTGCGTGGCCGGTTGCAGATTGACGAACTATTGACAATACTGGCCTTTTGCCCATAGCAGTGTAATACTCTGTAATAATACTCATTAAAGTACCCACTGCAAGTCCAACTGCAACTGCACCCATCACACCCATATTTGTAAACTCATGTCCACGAAGTGACATTGATTCAGGAAGTATCCAATAAACAAGCCCTCCTGCAGCAATTGCCGTAAGAACAATGGAACCCCAATTGCCCATGTTCAATGCTTTTTGAACACTACTTGTATTTATACCTGCTGAATCGCTTATACGAACAAACCACGTACCTGCTATTGAAAATAAAATCCCGACGCCGGCAATCAACATTGGAAGGAGAATAGGAGACATGCCACCCAAACCATCATCGCCAGTTACGATTGTTTGTTGACCCAGAACGATCGTTGCAAGGACAGTAGCAACATAGGAACCAAAAAGATCGGCGCCCATACCAGCTACGTCGCCAACGTTGTCACCAACGTTATCGGCAATAGTTGCTGGGTTACGAGGATCATCTTCCGGAATACCAGCTTCTACTTTGCCGACAAGGTCCGCACCAACATCAGCAGCTTTTGTATAAATGCCACCACCCACACGGGCAAACAATGCTATTGATTCAGCGCCGAGGGAAAAACCAGTCAGCACTTCAATTGTTCTAAGCATTTCTTCCCCGTTCACAGAACTGCCATCTGGAACAAAATACATTTTAAGAATGATAAATAATCCGCTTAATCCTAACACAGCAAGACCAGCAACACCAAGACCCATTACAGAGCCACCGGTGAATGAAACCGACAATGCTTTTTTCAAACTTGTACGGGCCGCTTGTGCAGTTCTTACGTTGGCTTTGGTTGCCACTTTCATTCCGATATAACCAGCAGTGGCACTAAGTACTGCTCCAACAATGAATGCTCCTGCAATTAACCAGTGACTATGAGGATTGGCGGTGGCCATAACAGCCAACAGAATTCCAACTATTACAACAAAGTATCCGAGTATTTTCCATTCAGCTCTTAAAAAAGCCATTGCACCTTCAGCAATATAAGTGCTGATCTCTTTCATCCGCTCATTGCCGGCATCCTGCTTCGAAACCCAATTGAATTTGATAAAAGTGTAAAGTAAACCGATTAATCCCATCACGGGAACCAGATAAATCAATTTGTCCATAAGTGTTGATTCTTAAACAGTTTAATGCTCCATAGTTTGTATAGAGGTCGGCAAAGATAGGGGAGAAAGAGGAAAATCCTGATTTGGGATTTTGAATTACCTATTTATGAAATAGCAGGAAAAAGAATAGAAAGTCTTGGTGTATTATTGTCTTTACGTAATGAAACATGAGCTTCATTTATAATTAAGCTAACCCGATTTTTTTCATGATCTCTTTGAACCGCTGGTCATCACGAATAGAATCAAATTTTGGATCTATGCCTATACTACATAATGATTCTTCGTGTTTCTGATAACTTTTTTCAAGCCATTCAAATGCTTCCTCCTTTTCGCCAAGAGCTGCATAAACAAGTGCAACACCGCGATAATCATTTGAGCTTAGCATGTTTTCAATACCTGTGTCTTCAATGATCTTTCTTGCTTCGTCTTTTCTGCCTGCACTCGCAAGAATATGAGCAAGTGAAACATCCGTTTTTATTTTGTTGCCAGTAAGATCACCCCATCTTTTATTTTCACGTATCGCTTCTTCATACATCCCTTTGCCAGTATAAACTAATGAAATAAGGCGATGAACAGGGGTGAAGCCAGGATCGATCTCCAATGTTGTCATTGCGGTTTTCATAGCTTCATCATATTGCCCGACATAGTATTGAAAGATCCCTTTGTCCTTTAGTATTCCCTGTGATACAGGGTCAAGCTCAACTGCCCGATCAATTTCTTTGAATGCTTCTTCAGGCTTTCCTATGAATAAAAGTAGTTCAGCATACCAATGATGTCCTGTTGCATTCTTTGGATCCAGTCCTAATCCTAATTTGAATTCTGTTTCGGCACCTGCCCAATCCCAATCATTCAGCATAAGAGAAATTCCGAGTGAAATATGGGCTTCGGCCAGTTGCGGATCTATCTTAAGCGCCTTATGCACTGCTTCCATTTGTTTTTCGTAAAGTTCTCTCCGGGAAATATTCGTGTATTCACCCATCAGGCTAAAGGTATCAGCAATGCCAGCCCATGCCAGTGCATAGTCGGGATCTTTTTCGAGTGCTTTTTCAAAATGTTTTATTGCTGATTTTAATCCCTGCTCATTCCTTTTTTTCCAAAAGAATAGTCCCTGCAAATACAATTGATAGGCTTCCGAATTATCAGTATATCTTTTTTGTAAGGTATTTTTTTCCTCGGTTGATAATTGTATCCGCAATGCTTCTACGATCTTGGACGAAACATCTTCCTGTATATCAAAAATGTCATCGAGTGTACCACGAAAACTCTGTGCCCAGAGATGAATATCGCGACATGCATCAATGAACTGTGCGGTGATGCGTAAGTTATTTCCTGCTTTTCTAACACTTCCTTCCATAATGAAATCGGCACCAGTTTCTTTTCCGATCGTTTTTGTATCCTTGGTAGTGTTTTTATATAGCATGGAAGTAGTACGTGAGATTACCTTCGTGTCCTTCAGCTTTGATAAGCTTGATATGAGTTCTTCAGTCAATCCATCACTGAAATATTCCTGTTCCGGATCGTTGCTCATGTTGACAAATGGTAGAACAAGAATATTTTTTCGACGAACTGCTTCGCCTTTGCCCTCCAGTATTTCTGCATCCGGGATCTTCAAACCTGCATTGCTGATAGCAAATATTTCCATTTGCTCTTTCACATTCTTTAAAAGATATCTTCCCATTGAAACTGCGGAAACTTCCTTTTGATTTTTTATATCATCATACGCCTTGCCTGAAATAAAAATACTCCCGGGTACTGCAAACGATTCCATTCTTGATGCAATGTTCACGCCATCACCATAAACGCTATTATCATCGACTAATACATCGCCGGTATGGATACCGATCCGCAGCGGAACAAGCGGAGGGTTTTGCATTTCCAATTGCAAAGCTGTAGCTGCTTTTACACTGCCTAGTGTACTGCTAAAACTGCAAAGCGCTCCATCGCCATGAAATTCCAATAAACGACCGCCGTGATCATTCACTACTTCTTCCAGTTTGTTTTTTAATCTTTGGCGGTAGCCCATTGCCAATGATTCATCCTTTTCCATTAGTGCAGTATAACCGACGATATCGGCGAACATAATAGCTGCTAATTGACGTGTATAAGCCATAGATTGTAGGGCTGTGAAGTTAACAAAAATGACGAATCGTTAATCTGAAGGGAGCGTGTATTATGAGCCGAACGTCATTACAACTATTTGAGTTCTGTTGCGTCGCACACTTGTACGTTAAGAATGCTATTCAGCTAGGTTTGAAAGTACAAATGATAATGGTTACTGCAATTGGGATTAAAGGCTGATTTGCACTTCGGGCAGTGATTTCCTGATCGCATATATTCATTGATCGTCAGTTCAGTTTTACAAACTCCACAAAGAATTGCTTTTGTATCCCACTCATTTTTGTTCCATGTTAGCATAGCATGGTCTGCCGTTTCCTCATGACATTGAAAGCACGGATAATATTTGTCACAACATTTGAATTTTATGGCAATGATATCAACAGGCGAATGATAATGCTCACAGCGGGTATTATCATCGGTCACCTTTCCATATACTTCAATTTTGCTCATCGGGATTAATTACTCACCATTTGTTGCTGCTAAAGTGAGGAATGATTTAAGAAAAAAGAAATTTCTTTAAATAAATTGCAACA
>DASTZB010000090.1:0-8799 GCA_035764525.1 Chitinophagaceae bacterium
GCAAATGGGAATGTTGTCGATGCAAAAAAATGATATGAAGCAGGCGGAAAGTTATATCCGCCAGGCACTGCGCAAAGGCTTGCCAGATAAAGAAAACGAAGCTGCTGCTTATTTACAAATGTGCAGCATTATGATGAACAAGAGAGAATTTCGTGCAGCAAAAGATTTTTTCAGAAAAGCAAAAGCATTAAAACCCACCACTCCGCAGATCGTTGACCAGATAAAACAATTGGAAAAATATATAACAAGGATTCCGGGTTAATTTTTAATAGACGGGTAATAATAAAAAAGGTTGACTGAAAAGTCAACCTTTTTTATTCAACACAAAATACTTTTAGTTTAATTTTTCCAGGTGAGTATCCAGTCTTTTATCTTTTTTGTAATAATCTAAGACAAGCACCTGGCCTTGTTTCCCTGGTAACACCCATGAACGGCTTGCATCAGATTTCGTCTTTATTTTATCCGTTGTTACTTTACCGTCATTATAACTGATCGAATTAAAAGTGCTTCCTTTATAATTCTTATCTCTTTCATAATCACTATAGCAAACTGTAAAAGATGTAAGGTCTTTATTTGTTTGTGTATAGGAATAATCGAATTCTCCGTAGGTATATTTTACCAGCTTACCCAATAACGGAGCACTTACGAATTCCATCCCGCTTGCAAGCTCGACAGTATTTGGATTCTTATCATAGATCTTTGCTTCCTTTACATTAAAATCTTTGTCAAACTTTATCATGGCCATATCGGTTATCTTGATTTTAATGGTACTCATACCGCTGTTCCTTGACAACATCTTGCTCGCAATACCGAGAGCACTGGCGACTTTTTTATAACCTTCACCGATTGCATAAATATTTCCATCAGCCATTTGTACAATTTGATGGACATATAAATAACCAAAGTCGTCGATCTTTCCTTTAGCGCTAACATTCAGAACTTTTGCAATATCGAGATCCCATGAACAATACTTCTCGCTTATGACCTTCCCTTTTTCATCAATACCCCAAAAAGCAAAACCAAGCGCTTTGTCTTTTGAAATATTTGCATCCACATCAAAATATTGACCATAGATATAGGCCTTCCCTGCATTTAACACAGAGATACTTGCAGGATAAAACCTGTATTTCGCATCTGTAGTTTTTTCAAAAAGCTGTTTTCCTGTTTCCAGGTCAAGTCCCAAAATATATGAGTCAGGTTTTTGATCCATCATGCTTTTGAATTTTAATACCTCGATATAGACAACACCATGAAAACTCCCAAGATAATCACCAATGAATTTTTTTCCCCCTTCTGTAGGAGTATACGTCCATTGTTTTTTCTTTTCTGTAGAAAAATAATCGATCTGGAAAGTGTAATCCTTTTCTTCCCTGCTTGGCATATTTGAAATAAATCCTTTTCCGTCAAGTGGATAAAGCCCTTTCAATGTTTGTTCCTCATCATCAAAAGAAAGATAAGTAGCATCAAGAAATTTTTGTTCTTTTTTACTTAAAACTCTCAGGTAGCTAAAAGGTTTTTTATTTCCATCAGCGCCATATACCTGGTATTCAAAAGTTTTTTCTTTTGAGTCATAGAATAAAAAAATAAGGTCAGTACCATTAAAAGACGATTCGAGAATAGTTACATTTTTCGAATCCTGGAACTTGACATCTTTTAATACTTTTAGATTATTATCAAGAATACGCAATGTATATTCATTCGTGTTTTTGTCAATTTTATCGCTTACATAAAAAAAGTAATATCCTTTCACGTCCGATCCTTCTTTTATCGCATCGGAAGTTCGAAGAGCTGCTTTTCTTACATTATCAATTGACAGTGTTTGTGACTGTATAGTTACAATGCCAAGCAGCATAACTATAATAAGCAATGGTTTTTTCATGTGTATTGTTTTTGGTTAAAGTTAATATTGAGATTTTTGTTTGACTGCTTTATTGAATTCATCATTGAAACCTATATAAGCTGACATTTCTGCCTTATGCTCCATGCAAAAATTATAATTTATGTTTGCGATCTCTTCCAATCGCAAACGGTCAAGCATTCGCAATAAAATATTATAGTCAGCAGGGTACCCTCTTGTTTCTTTATCTGTGATAATTCCCAATTTATGGTTCTTTTGATTTTCATACATAACATTCAAACCACGGGCAATTGCATACATTGCATAAAAAGTATTCTCCCCTTTCTGCAACATTCGCAAACTATAATATAAATTCCTGCTCAGGTTATCACTCTTAAATTGTTGCTCCGCCACTTCCACAAGGAAATCTTTTTTTAATTGTGTAAATAATGTTCTGTTGATAATAAATTTTTCGCCTTGCCGGGCTTTTAAAACAGAATCCTCCAAATGCAAAATCCTGGTGGCGCAGTCAGGATGTGTTTTTAATGAATCTCTTTCTTTTTTTGTCAACGGGGAATCATCATTAACCATTTGACTAAAAATCGCTGATTCCTTCTGTACCCATTTCTTTTTAAAAGGATAGTCGCTGAAATTAAAAGTTAATTCAGGGTCAATTGAGCTATTCAATAACGAATCATCAACCTTATCGAGTAACTGTAAACAGGTCTTAATTGCATTGCAATCAAAACCTGTATTCTTCATGAACATAAAAGCATACCGATCCGCTTCCGTTTCATTTTCGCGACTGTGCCGGCGATTGCCAAATTCAAGTTTTTTTATCAGCTCATCTAGTTGCTGGCCTGCGCCATACTCTTGCTTTGACAATCGTTTCAGTTCATTTTGAAATGCTACGCTATTATAAGTCTCTACATTTTTTTTGATTGCCTTATTACTGTGATCTAAATAAAAATGGGCCAGCTCGTGACAGATCACAAAAACCAACTCTGCTTCATTGTCAAGAAAAACCATCAGGCCGGCATTTACTACCAGCGTTCCTTCGCCCATGCTGAAAGCATTTGGCCACCAATCGCGGGAAAAGAGGAGACGAATTTGTTTAGTATTTAATTCAGGATTAGCATCTGTAATCTTTTTTAATACCGATTGTAAATAATTATGGGCTTCCCTGTCAGTTACCGCCCGGGTGCTTTGCAATAATTTAGAAACCTCCGAGAATCTTGCTTCATAAATTTCCAGGTAATCCTTTTTATATTCACTGCCGAGCGAACTAATAAGTTTGTTTTTATTTTGCAAAGCCTGTTCGTAATAAGCCTTTTTTAAAATACTATCATCTTTTTGAAAATTATATACAGGCCGCAGTTGAGGAAAAACGGCAGAATAAATAAAAAGGTGAAAGAATAAGATAATTGCTTTCCTGGTAGGGTTCATTTATTATTATTGCAAAGTCAAACAAATATAAATTATGTTTTCCGTGTTTGCCAGACCCTAAAGCATATAACTAATTAAAATGATCGCGGACATGTGGACGGTGTCAAGGCTTATTTCATTTGAATGAAGAATCCTGTCCACTTACCAAAAGATCTTCTATTTTTTGAAACCTATAATGCGCCGCCATGCGGATTATTGATTTAAATTCGTTGAATAAGGATCTATAAAAAGAAAAGTTGTAAAATGCCATTTATAAGGGAAGAATTAGAAACGAAATTTCGGGAAGAGTACGAGAGACTAAATGAAAAGCAACGTTTGGCTGTTGATACAATTGACGGACCTGTGATGGTAATTGCCGGACCGGGTACCTGCAAAACACAAATACTATTAGTTTAATTTTTCCAGGTGAGCATCCAGCCTTTTATCTTTTTTGTAATAATCTAAAACAAGGACCTGGCGTTGTTTTCGTGGTAACGCCCATGAACGGCTTGCATCAGATTTCGTTTTGATTTTATCCGTTGTTACTTTACCGTCAGCCGCCCGAAAAACGGAAGAACAATCAAATGCAAAGGTCTGTGACCTGGCTTTAACCAGGTTTGAAATACAAGACATTGGCACAAGAAGATTGTAAGATTTCAGATGCAGCAGCAACTTTCAATAAGAATGGATTGGACGGACAATGGTAAGTTAGAATGACGAATTTGCGACAATAGTTACAACAGAATTTTTGAAGCAAACCATATGACAAATGGTAGTAAAATCCATTCGAACGATGTCTATATGAAATGTGGTTCACCAGAAATAATAGATTTAACAGTTGGTAGAAAGCGATGTCAAACTTAATGATACCATATACGATGAACGTGGTTAGAGTTTTTTAACAGTGCTCCTAACTAATATGGTTAATTACATTCAGAGCCTCTGCAGGTGAGTTCAAAAACAATCTGTAAAGCGAAGCCGTTGCCCCAATATGGATCTCATATTGATCAGTTTCCAGCCCTTTCAGAATTTCTTCTGCCACTACTGTTGGAGAGATCTTTTCTCCTGTTAATGTCCTGGCAAACTCTGTATCAACCAATGGCGGTAAAACTTCAAAAACCTTTATCGTAGTTGATTTTTTCAGTGACAGGCGCAACGTTTGAGAATACGAATGCAAGGCGGCTTTGGTAGCACTATAAGTAGGTACGATCATTCCGGGTGCAAAGGATACAATCGATGATATGTTAATGATAGCTGCCTCCTTTTTTTGTTTTAATAGCGGGAGCGTTAATTCAGTTAACCGTACGGGTGCCAGGAAATTTGTAGTCATTTCTTCGCGGGCCTTTTCAAATGCCTGGGCATTATGGGTTGCGGGATTATAGGCGTAGGCCTTGCCGGCATTGTTCATAACTATGTTTAGGTCGCTATGAAAGATTCTTATCCTGTCCAACAGGGTATCCACTTCTTCCGTATTGGTGATATCGCACCTGATGGGTACCAGGTTTTGTACTTTTTCAGCTGCCTCCCGGAGTTTTTGCTCATCACGCCCAACGATAATCACTTTATTTCCATTTTTACTTAACAGTTTAGCCGTTTCTAAGCCAATGCCTGATCCCCCACCTGTAATAAGCACCGTATTGTTTTTTATATTCATAATCTTGTTTTGTATTATACCGTTCGGTATAATTTTAGGTAAAAAAATTATTTTTTTAATTCGACAAGTATGATCTTTTTTAAATTGTCCATGGCTCCGTTCAGAAATTCGAGATCACTTGTAATTTTTGTAAGCATCAGGCTACCTTCTATGAGCGTTATAAAAAGAATTGCATACTTTGATGGATCAGTTTCTTTTCTTATAACCCCGGCGGTTATCCCTTTTTCAATAATTGATTCTATATTTTTTCTCCATGCTTTAATTGTTTGCGCTACTTTCTTTTTAAGCAATGGGTGATTGTCATCTGCTTCTACAGACGTATTGAAAATGGGGCAACCGCCGTGCGCGGCTAATAAAGGGAAATTTTTCTTAACCAGGTCTGGAATGGCAATTAGCTGGTCGATTGAACTGGTGAATGAAACATCCCTTCCAAAAAATATCTCTTTAACCATTTCTATATTGTGATCGAAAACTGCCAGGGCAATTTCGTCCTTGTTTTTAAAATTGCCATAGAGAGCGCCTTTTGTTAAACCGGTGGCTTCTGTAAGATCTGTCAGCGAAGTGCCTGTATATCCTTTCTTATTAAAGATGGGCGCTGTTTGTTCAACAATATATGCTTTTGTATTTTCCGCTTTTGACATGCCAGGATTCTTAGAAAAAGTAAAAATATACCAATCGGTATAATTAACCAAATACTTTTAAGCATTGAACAGGATTTAACATCCGTTTTGTAGAAGCGTCATCCCGGAAGAAGTTGATTTTTCAAATCGTTAAGGTCACCATAGATAATAAAGACCACATGCATCATCCCCACTTTGAGTGAATCATACCAACAGTTTTGGGGGTTGCCTCCTGTTCCTCATGCATAGAAATTTGTGCTGATCAATCTCAAAAAATACAATCATGAAAAAAGGCTTAATGACAGTAACGCTTTCCAGCTATTTACTAATAACATCATTTGTGAGTTTGGTAGTTATTACAAGCTGTACAAAAGATAAAAATGAAAATAATGCATCACCTCCACCCAAAGAAGTAAGCTTAAAGAATCATCCGGCACTTGGAAATATTTTAGTTGATAAAGAAGGTCGTACCCTATATTTCTTTTCCAATGATGCAAATGGGCAAAGTTCCTGCACCGGTGGTTGCGAAGCAATATGGCAGGCATTTAATGTGGACAATCTTACTCAAGAGCAATTAGGTGATGGCTTATCAGTTGACGGCTTTGGTTCCATCACTACTGCTTCAGGCAAAAAGCAACTTACCTATAAAGGTTATCCTTTGTATTATTCTACTCCAGGTGGGCAGAAAGAAGCACCAGGGCTTACAGGTGGTGAAGGTTTTAATGATGTGTGGTTTGTTGCAAAGCCAGATTATACAATTATGATTTCAAATGCACAGCTTGTGGGTAATGATGGCAAAAATTATCAGAGCAATTATACAGAAGGTATTGGCAAAACTATATACTTCACCGATGGAAAAGGGCTTACGTTATACACGTTCACAAAAGATAGTGCTAACAATAACAACTTTACAAAGCCCGATTTTTCAAACAATACAGTATGGCCGATCTATGAAACAGATAAAGTTGTTGTGCCTTCTACTTTAGACAAAGCATCATTTGGCTCCATTGATGTATTTGGCAAAAAGCAATTGACATTTAAAGGATGGCCGCTGTATAATTTTGGCGCAGATGGCCTGGTAAGAGGAAATAATAAAGGTGTAAGTGTAATCATGCCAGGTGTATGGCGGGTACCTGTAAAAAATTTGACTGCCGCACCAGTACCATAAAGAATTTGTTTCAATGGATGTTTATGACAAGATAAGTCGTTCGGATTCTATCGGTGTTGAATATTGGAAATTTCAACAGTAAAACAAACTTTATGAAAAGATGGATCATTTTTTTAGCTCTTAGTATTATGGGTTCTACTGCAAAGCCGCAGAATGTAGGCGGCATTTGGCTGTCAGGTACAGGTATTGTTGGTGAAGGCACAGGCATTCATGCAGGAGAAACGCCTGTATTGGCAATGCAGGATTCAATAGCGGATATATTTGGTGCTTCAGGGGCCACTGTTGGAAAAGTAGTATTTGGTGATTTCAAATTCAAAAAGATACTAAATGGGAATTCATCCTTCTTTTTTGCTTCCATTGGCAAAGGCACTTTCGTGCCGTCCTTAAGTTTTAAGTTTTATGATAAAAAACCAAATGGCGCTTTTGGAGTAACGCTTACTATCATACTCTCCGATGTTATTGTAGATAGATACCGGATATCAGCTCCCGATCCGGGTAATAAAAACGCTTCTGCAACGGTTGAGGAAGTTTCCCTGTTTTATAGCAGGATAAAATACATAGACAGCGCCGGTAATGCAACTGAATTAACTGTAGCTTCTCATTTCTAATTATACGGATACAGTTATGTTTTTTTTTCGACATAGCAAACCATTTTTATAACTGTAATGCACTAAATCAGATGATCTGTCTCTTTTTTCATCTTTATGCCGAAAATAATTTTGCTATTTAAGGTAAGCAGCCTGATGGTGCTATATAGCAAAGCAAAATCTGATACCGACGCTTCCTTTGGCATTAATCTTACGTTCTTAACCTGGAAAATTTCTTTTATGCTGATATGGTATTGAAACTGTTGAGGATTGTTACAGCGATCAGCTGTTTTCTTTTTGTATCCGGCAACCTTTTTGCACAAAACTGTGTTTTTACCGGTATTAATAATACTTCTATTTCGTCTTCGTGCAACCAGGTTTGCCGGGATCTGACTTTCCGGATCCCGGATATCAGGTCAACTTCCGATTACAAGGTTGTAAACATTCCATATAATCCCTACCCTTATGTAACAGCCGGCGCCACCGAGGATCCCATATTATATGATGACGATAAGTACAGTGCCGTTTTTAATCTCCCTTTTCCTTTTTGTTTTTACGATAGCGTTTATAGAAAAGCAGTCATCAGCTCCAATGGCCTTGTGACATTTGATACTACTTATGCAAATTGCTTTACGGCGGCCTTCATAATTGACTCTGCCATTCCTCATCCGAACGCTTTATTCAAGTGTGCCTTGAATGATTATCCTCCGGCAAGCATTATGGGTGCTTTTATGGATCTTGATCCCCGGCTCGGTTCAAGTCCAAGTGACAGAAAAATAGAATGGAGAGTTGAAGGTACAGCGCCGTGCCGAAGATTTGTAGTTAGTTATTTTCATATCGGAGCGTTTGCCCTAACGTCGTGCGGCCAAAATCCTGATTCTGCAGCTACTTTCCAGATGGTCATGTATGAGTCAACAGGTCTTATTGATGTTTTTCTTCAAAGTAAGTTTTGCGATGCGTTGACTGGCATCAGATGTGTATTGGGAATACAAGATTTTTCCCGAACCAGGGCAGTTGCCGCACCGGGCAAAAATGCAACTGACTGGACTGCTTCGAATGAAGGATATCGATTTGTACCCTCAGGTGGTGCGTCCAGGTTTGTGAGTTCTGAATTATTAACGATGAATCTTTCTCATGTTGCTTTTGCCAATTCATCCAGTTCCACCCCGGGTCTTTTAGATATTACATTCCCTAATATTTGTTCATCTGCTCCTTCAACTCAATATATTGTCAAAACCATTTTTTCCGCTTGCGATAATCCGGCCGTACAACTCACTGCCATGGATACAATTACCATTAACCAAACAAGCCCATCCCCAACAGCCACTGTAAGCGGAGGAACATTATGTTCAAAAGGAACGACAACATTAACAACAACAGGAGCAACAGGGGGAACATTTTCGGCATCACCTGCAGGATTAAACATTAATACAACAACAGGTGTAATCGATCTTGCAGCATCAACACCCAATACTTATACGATAACCTATAGTTTTGGAACAGCACCA
>DASTZB010000091.1:0-13128 GCA_035764525.1 Chitinophagaceae bacterium
GGAAAAACCCAAGAAATATTTAAATGATAGTGGACAGATGATAGATGATAATTCTTAACCCATTACCATCTATCAATTATCATCTGTCATCTTTAATCGCTAACTTTAGCCAATGAATCTGACGAATGAGACATATCTGAGGATCGTAAACGCCAAAATGTATATTGACGAGAATTATCATGAGCCAATCGATCTTGAAGTGGTATCCAAAAAAGCTTTCATTTCTAAATTTCATTTTCATCGTTTATTCAGAAAAGTTTATAGGCAAACTCCTCATCAATACATCACCAAAAAAAGAATTGACAAAGCAAAAGATCTGCTTGCTGAAAATAAGGGAGTCACTGAAGTTTGCAATGAAGTCGGTTTTGAAAGTATTGGTTCGTTCAGTATTTTATTCAAGAAAGAAATTGGCTTCGCCCCTACTTATTATCGAAATATGGCCTGGTTAAAAAAACAAGAAGCCAAACAACAGCCAAAGAAATTTATCCCGCATTGTTTTATTGATTCGTATAGACTTGATAAATAGTCAATCAAGTTTTCACTCACCTTGACAATTGACCATTCACAACAAAGCAAGATTCAATAAGCTTTCTCCTAACTACTCCTCTTACCTTTATAAAAATTATTGATCATGAAACTAATTACTTATTTAACATTCGCAGGCAATTGCGAAGAGGCCCTTAACTTTTATAAAGAAGCATTAGGTGCAGAAGTTCTAATGGTTTCCCGGATGGGCGATGGCCAAATGGAAGTACCGGAAAATTTAAAAGAAAAAATAATGCATGCCCGTCTTCGAATCGGGGAAAACGAGCTTTACATGTCTGACACTTTTGATCCCTCGTCAATTAACAAAGGAAATAACGTTAGCCTCTCCATTCAAATTGATGATGTTGCTGAACTTAAAAAATCATTCGACAAACTTTCCACGGGTGGCAATGTTACCATGCCTTTACAAAAAACATTTTGGGCCGCAAGCTTTGGAATGTTCGTAGACAAATTCGGTATTCACTGGATGTTTAATAGCGAATTGAAACAAGAACCTGCATTAAATTAAACTATAAATAATTTATTATGATCACTAAACTTTCACACACGTCGTTCTTCGTGAGCGACCAGGATAAAGCTTATGATTTTTATATAAATAAATTAGGCTTTAAAGTAAACACAGATGTAAAAATGGAAAATGGCTTTCGCTGGCTAACAGTGAATCCTCCCGATCAACCCGATCTTGAGATCGTTCTATTTCCGGTAGACGGCCCCAATGGTTTTGAAGAAGATGTAAATGCAGCGCTGAAACTTTTATTAAGTAAAGGTGTGATGGGTGCCGGCGCTATGTATACTTCCGATTGCCGGGCCACTTATGAAGAATTAAAAGCGAAGGGAGTTCATTTCAAATCAGAACCAAAGGAACAATTCTACGGAATCGAGGCCATCATTACTGATGGATGTGGTAATTGGTTTAGCATGACCCAACCAAAAGAAGGAATGTAATAAAGTCCCAGTTTTGGTTTTATTACCTCCTGCCTCCTGCTACCAAAAAGAAAATTATTTTTTCTCAATGTCTTCATTCAGGTAAACAACTTTTGCAAACATTGATTCCTGGAGTTGAATAAATACAGCTAATGCAATCACGGTTTTAGTATTTGGTTGTAATTAATAAAATGTGAATTCAATCTGGATACCGGACTTCAACGATGGATATCAGGGGATAATTGGATAGGGCATTGTGCAATGGCGTACAAAATACATTCGGCCTGTGTTTTTTACAAGCGTAGAATTACTGGTTTGTTAAAAAAATTATTTGCCGTTTCATTTCATTTGAGATTACAAGTATTTTTGATGCCATGTTCAATCCCATGAAACCAACTTTCATCTTTGTTTTCTTTTTGCTTTTGCTTGCTTCATCGTGTTCAAAAAGAATTATTCCGGATAAGCCTTTTCTTTCCAAAACAAATTTCAAAATGGATTCATTACCTGAATCGGAATTGAATATTCCAATCCAGGTAAACATGAAACCGCTTTATCAACTTGCCGAAAAAAATGTTGCACTGGTATATGCCTCGCCCAAATGGCCGGATGACTGGATCACCATTGATTGCGCCAGTAGATATAAATACCAGTTCGTAAGAGGGCCCTTGCAAATTACAGCTGCCGGCAGTTCAATGAACTTGGGTTTTACCGGCTATTATAAAATTATCGGGTCAACAAGAGTTTGTCTTGGCAATACTGTTATGTCTCCATGGACGCCAGCCTGCCGTTGTGGCTTCGATGAAGGCGAAAGAAGAGTGAATGTTAGTTTTATAAATACAGTAAAAGTTTTGCCGGACTATAAGATCAATCTTGCGATCAACAGGCAGGAACCTGTACCACTTGATAAATGCAGTGTATGTTTTTTTGGCGCCGATATTACCAACCAGGTAATGAAAGGGTTGAAAGATGAACTGGACCTTGCAAAAAAAGCAATTGAAGATTCTTTTGGAGTTGTTGACCTGAAACCGCAAGTGCAGCAATTATGGAATAAACTTAATGAATCATATAACCTGTACGGCCTTGGTTGGTTAAAGATCAATCCGCAGAAGATCAGGCTTACGAGTTTATTTGCCCGCAACGATTCTCTGAATATCTTTCTTGGTATGACAGCAAAACCAGTTATTAGTTTTGAAAAGTCAACTGACCTAATGACTCTTGCTCCCAATCTTGATAATTCAATTTCGAAACCTGGCTTTAATATTTTTTTAGATGCGGTTTTAAATTATGATTCACTAAGTAATATCATCAACGCTCAATTGAAGGGAAAAGAGTTTGATCTTTCAAACGGAAAGTCAAAGAAAGTTCTTGTTGTAGAAGATTGCAGAATTTATGGAACGGGGAATGAAAAACTAATTATCAAAATGGGGTTTTCAGGAACCAATAGTGGCATTGCCTATTTCACTGGCAAGCCTTGTTATGATGTAAATAAAAAAAAGATCGAAGTAAGAGATATTGATTTTGATGTAAAAACAAAAAGTCTTTTATTGAAATCTGCCGATTGGCTTTTTAACAAACGTATCACTAATGAAATTGCCCGGGTGTCAAAATTTGATCTCTCTAACTATATCGATACTGCAAAAATTTTGATCAATAAACAACTAAATGCAGAATGGATCAAAGGAGTAAAAAACATCGGCTCAATTAATGATCTGAAAATTTCCGGATTTTATCCATTAACCGACAATTTTATTATTCGCAGCAATGCAAGTGGTGACCTGATGATAAAAGTGGATGCGATGAATTTTAATTTGCAATGACGTATTAAAAGATGGAGATTAGTTTACTCTGAATGCAAATTTCTTTTGTGAAAAATAACTGAATGCGACGACGAAGAATGTGGTTGCGATCTTTGCGGGCAATGGCCACCAGCCGAAAACCTCCACAAATAATTTCAGGAAACCATAATTAAGCAGAAAGCATACAAATACTACTGAAAGGTATTTGGTCATTTGTATTCTTTTTCTTGTGCTGGCAGATTCTGGAAACACAACATAACGCATCAGGAAAAAACCTGTTACAAAAGTGAAAGGAAATGAAAAGAGGAATGCTGCAATATGCGGACTAATAGCAAATGGACCGAAATGGACGATCTGCTCATGCAAAATGTAGTGCAATATGAAAGTAAAGAGGAATATATCAAATGCAGTATTGCTGCCACCGCAGGCTGCGTAACGGAAGGTTTGCCTGTCCATCAGCCTGTTGAAGGGCGGATAAAAAAGATCAATAAGAGTAATGATCCTGTCCTTAAAGTTATAGACCACATCTTTCATGAACCGGCAAATATACAGCTTGCATTTTGCAGATGCAACCCGGGAGGAAACTACTATTTTTGCAGGCATTTAAATAACAATCAGATAACAATTAATAGTCAAGATGAATGTTGCAGAACAAATAAGAATGGCTTCAAAAAAAACGCTTAAAGATCTTTACAGTCTGACCATTGATGAAAAGATTATACAGATCAATGAAACAAAACCCGAATTTGAAGGTGATTATACCCTGGTTCTTTTTTCTTTTATTAAACAATTAAAAAAGTCGCCGGAGCAACTTGGTAAAGAGATCGGCGATCATCTTGTGAATAATAATAGGGATCTTTTTTCTGCATATAATGTAATAAAGGGTTTTTTAAATCTTACAGTAAAAAATAATTATTGGGTTGAATTTTTAGAAAAGAACTATGCTGATTCAAACTTTGGTAAAAAGGATGCGACTGGTAAAAAAGTAATGGTTGAATATTCTTCACCTAACACAAATAAGCCATTACATCTTGGCCATTTAAGAAATAATTTTTTGGGGTGGAGTGTTGCGGAAATTCTAAAGGCAAACGGCGCCGAAGTAACAAAGACCTGTATTGTAAATGACAGGGGTATTCACATTTGTAAAAGCATGATCGCATGGCAACTTTTTGCAAATGGCGACACTCCGAAAAGCACAGGGATAAAAGGCGATCATTTTGTCGGCGATTATTATGTAAAATATAATGATGAGTACAAGAAACAAGTTGATGAATTGGTTGCAAACGGAATGAGTAAAGCTGAAGCTGAAAAAGAAGCTCCGATCATGAAGGCTGCCCAACAAATGTTATTTGATTGGGAAGCAGGCAAAGCCGATGTTATAGAGCTTTGGAAAAAAATGAATAGCTGGGTATACGATGGTTTTGATATCACCTATAAACGTATCGGAAGTGATTTTCAAAAGATCTATTACGAAAGCAATACATATCTTCTTGGAAAAGATATTGTAAAAGAAGGTTTGGACAAAGGTGTTTTCTTTAAAAAAGATGACGGAAGTGTTTGGATCGATCTGACGGCCGACGGGCTTGATGAAAAATTAGTGATGAGAAGAGATGGTACATCAGTTTACATAACACAGGATATTGGATTGGCTGAACAGAAGTTTAATGAGTATAAACCGAATGAAAGTATTTATGTAGTAGGCGATGAACAAAACTATCATTTGAAAGTCTTAAAATTGATCGCAGAAAAGCTAAACCTTCCCGGAGCAGAAGGAATTTATCATTTAAGTTATGGGATGGTTGAATTGCCAACAGGAAGAATGAAAAGTCGTGAAGGAACTGTAGTGGATGCAGATGACATGGTTGATGAGATGGTCGCTATTGCTGGCAGGCATACAGAAGAGTTGGGCAAAGTGAAAGATTTTTCAGCGACAGAATTAAAAGAGCTATACGATACTCTTGGAATTGGTGCCTTAAAGTTTTTTCTACTTCGTGTTGATCCAAAAAAGAGAATGGTTTTTAATCCCGAAGAATCTATCGACTTCCACGGATTTACAGGGCCCTTTATTCAATATACACATGCAAGGATCAAATCAATCTTGAGAAAAGAGAAAGCAGTCAAAGGTCAACAGTCGGCAGTCCACCGCACTCTTTTAAAATTGGAAAAAGCTCTTATTGTGAAACTTGAACAATATTCAACTATAGTTGAACAAGCAGCAACCGAACATAATCCATCTGTATTGGCTATTTATGCTTTTGAATTGGCAAAAACATTCAATACATTTTATACCGAACATTCAGTTATGAATGCTGAATCTGATGAAAAGAAACAATTAAGATTGAAACTTTCTGAGATGACAGCGAATGTTATTGCTTCTTCTATGGGTTTGTTGGGAATAAAGGTGCCAGAAAGAATGTGAGGCTTCTTCATTTTACCAAAAGCATCTCCTTTATTCCATAATAAGGAAGATTTACATCTTTAAATTCATTCACAATTATATCTGCCTTTGTAATATTTGCTGTATCGGTAATGATAACATGATATTTTTGTCCAGGCTGGAAAAAGTCCCTACCATAGAAATCAGGGCAAAACAAAAAACCTATAAATTCAGCTTTGTTATTTATTTTTTGAAATTTCATGGCATACGTAAATGACAAGATCCCACAACCTGTAATTGATACGGGCCGTTCAATTAATATACATTCAATTTTCTTATCCGTTTTATTGCAGAAAGAAAAAATGATTAACAAAAGCCAGGCAGAAACTAAATGAAATTTCATATCAAGAATATCATTTCAAAACTAAGGAAAAGAAGCTGAATAGAGGATAGAACGTTGAAGAGTGCGATGCAACGAATGCTTTATAGTATTTCATTTGCTGGACGCATAATAAAAAACCTCCGAATAACGGAGGTTTCAAATTTTTATAGCTATGCTTTTACATTCCTGGCATTGATTTTTTCTGTTTGTACTTTGCAAGATCTGGATCCATTTCTATTGCTTTATCACAAAGGGCAACCCCTTTTTCCTTCTCCCCTTTTTTCTGGTAACTCATTCCGATCATATAAAGAGATTGTGCATTCGTTTTATCATATGTCAGGACTTTATCCCAATAATCGATAGCATTCTGGTACTTCCCTGAATAATAATAAGCCTCTGCGACCATATTAAGAATATTCAGATCGGTTGGTTTCCTTACAAGGATATCTTTTAAGATAGTCATAGCTTCTTCAAGCTTGCCTACGTTTAAATAAGCTACTCCAAGGTTTTCCATGTAATCATTGTCTTTCTTATATCCTTTTTCGCCTGCCAGCAAGATATATTTCAATGATTCTTTATCCGCATTCATTGCATAATAAATAAGACCAAGCTCATAAATCCAGTTGCTTTTATCAGGTGCCAAAGCAATTGCCTTATCAAAATAAGGAATAGAAAGTTTATAGTTCATCATATCCGCATAGCTGCGCGCAATTAAGTAAGGGATCTCTGCATTTTTCGGATCTTCTTTTTCGGCGGCCTGCAAGTATTTTATTGCTTCTCCATAATCATCACGATCATAATAAATTTTACCAAGGAAATAGCCAACTCTTTCATTAGGGTCAGCTTTCTTTAATTTATCTGCATAAAGGATCGCATCATCAAATCGCTTGGTATTAAAAGAAAGATTCAGCAATTGTTTGTACAAGCTCGGCGAGTTATCACCCATTTGCTCCAGCTTTTGCAACATTTCTCTTGCCTGCGCATATTTGTTCAGGCCAAGTAAAACATCAGCAAGCTCCGTAATGATAGCTTTATCGTTAGGATTATACTTGTAAGCTTTATCAAGATTTTTCCACACTTCCAGCTTACGTCCTGCTTGTTTTTCTGCTAAAGCTTTTTGAAAGAAAAAATTGGCACTGTCAGCCTGTGAATAAGTTGCCAGCGCAACCCCAAAGCTCAAGATGGTGAGTAGAATAGATCTCATAGGGCAAATATTTGGATTTTAAAAAACGGTCTTCCTGGTAAAAGTAATTTCTTAAGTTGGTAAATCATAGCCTTTAACCCTCAATATTTTATTACAATAAATTGCCAAAGACAAGTCATTTCAAAATAATGGCGGCTAGCGGCGGCAGATTCATTCTTAACTTATAGAGCTTTTGATCTTTATCAACGAGTTCCGATCTTATATCAGGATTAAAAACGTTTCCCGTACCCCAATATTTTGTTGAGTCTGAGTTGAAAATTTCCGTGGTAAAAACCTTGCCATAGATGTAAATATCCCAATCATTTCTAACGACTGGCGTTAGATTAAGGATAACCAGTAGATCGTCTGCTTTCCTTTTTCCTTTCCGTTTGTAGCAAATAACTGATTCCGCCCGATGATTCAAATCAACCCACTCAAACCCATCAATGTTAAACTGATTTTGGAAAAGTGCCGGCTCAACAACCAATATCTTATTCAAATCGGCCACGCAATCTTTCAATAACCGATGACCGTCGTGTTGCAACAAAAACCAATCCAATTCTGATTTATAATTCCACTCACTCGTTTGTCCAAACTCATCACCCATAAATAAAAGTTTTCCACCGGGATGAGTCCACATGTAGGAATAAAGCAAACGAAGGTTTGCAAATTTTTGCCATTCATCTCCCGGCATTTTATAAAGCATGGGGCTTTTGCCGTGCACTATTTCATCATGACTGAGTGGCAACATAAAATTTTCGTCATAATAATACATCATACTGAAGGCAAACTTATCCTGGTGATGCGGACGGTGGATCGGATCAATTTTAAAATAGTCAAGCGTATCGTGCATCCAACCCATCATCCATTTCATTCCAAAACCAAGCCCGCCATTCCATGTAGGTTTTGAAACTCCGGGCCAATCAGTTGCTTCTTCAGCTATTGTTTGGACATCGGGAAAATCCCGGAAGATTGTTTCGTTAAGGTCTTTTATAAAAGCAATGGCTTCTAAATTTCCATCACCACCATATTCATTCGGCTCCCATTGACCATGCGTTCTTGAATAATTTAATTTCAACATCGATGAAACAGCATCCACTCTTATTCCATCGATATGAAACATATCAAACCAAAATCTTGCACTGCTTATGAGAAATGATTTCACTTCTCCCCTTTTATAATTAAAAATATAACTGTTCCAATCGGGGTGAAATCCTTTACGCATATCTGCGTATTCATAAGTATGTGTACCATCAAACATAAACAAGCCATGAGCATCATAAGGAAAATGCGAAGGCACCCAATCGAGAACAACACCAATTCCTTCTTTATGGAATGCATCAACCATGCGCATTAATCCCTGCGGATCGCCAAACCTTGAGGTTGATGCAAAAAAACCGGTGCATTGATAACCCCAGCTCCCATCAAAAGGATGTTCCATTACAGGCATCAACTCAACATGTGTAAATCCCATATCTTTCACGTAAGGAACTAATCTTTCTGTTATCTGGTCGTATGTGTTATAGGATTCTTCATCATTTTTATCGGGCCGTTGCCAACTGGCTAAATGAACCTCATATACACTCCAAGGAGCTTCCAGCGAATTATGTTTTTTTCTTTTCTTCATCCATTCATTATCCTGCCACTCATAATACATATCCCATGAAATGGATGCAGTCAATGGTCGTTTCTCCCAAAAATTTGCAAACGGATCGCCTTTGTCAAGTGCTCTCTTTTTATAACCGATGATATGATATTTATAAACCTCGCCTAACTTGAACCCGGGAATGAATCCTTCCCAAACTCCACTTTTATCCCAGCGAGGATATAGTTCGTGAGTATGATTTGTCCAATCATTGAAGTTTCCTTTTACTGAAACAGAACTTGCATTTGGCGCCCATACGCAGAAATAAACTCCCCAAACATCATTGACCTGGATTGAATGAGAACCAAATTTTTTGTACAAGGAATAATGTGTGCCATTTTGAAAATTCGTTATATCATCATCGGTAAGTATTGAATAATTCCAAACGCTTTTGGACGTATCAACAAAATTTTCGTCTTCGTACTTTTTTTTCACAGCTTTCGGCTTTGGAGCTTGTGTATCTTCCGTCCCGTTTGTGGATTTTTTACTCTTTTGCGTCATACGATTTTTTGTTTCAATCTTCCGCTTATGGAATATACGACCCTTTAACGTAAAATTAGAAGCTATTTCTATTAGAATTCAATTAGATGCAGGAAATTAGCGGGCTTGTTTGATTCTGCGCCTTTGAAGACACCATTGATCAATTAAACTAAACCTCTGTTATCGCCATGAGAAAACTCATTTATTCCCTGCTGCTTTTATTTATAGTTTCTTCAGCTTTTTCACAAACGCAGACTTTAAAAGGCGCTTTAAAAGATACTTCAGAAAACAGGAACCTGGTTAATACTGTTATTTCAGTTTTAAGTAAAAAAGATTCTGTGCTTGTGAAATTTACCCGAGCAGACAAAGATGGCAAATTCAAGATACAAGGTCTTAAAGAAGGAAGTTATATTCTCCTGGTAACACATCCTTACATGGGTGATTATTTTGATAATATAGAAGTAAAAGCAGATGCACCAACAGATCTTGGCAATGTTCATCTTACTCCAAAAAGTAAACTGCTTTCCGAAGTAATTGTAAAAAGCGGCTCACCTATCAAGATCAAAGGAGATACACTTGTTTATACAGCAGATAGTTTTAAAGTTAGACCAGGAGCAAATGTAGAAGAGTTATTGAGACGATTGCCCGGCATTACGGTTGATAAAAATGGCCAGATAACAGCGATGGGTGAACGAGTAACAAAAGTGTTGGTGGATGGAGAGGAATTTTTTGGTACCGATCCCGGCATTGCAACAAAAAATATTCGTGCTGATGCTGTACAGGAGGTGCAGGTATTTGATAAAAAAAGCGACCAGGCGGCTTTCACGGGTATAGATGATGGAGTAAAAGATAAAACCATCAATCTTAAGATGAAAAAAATGGCGGGGTATTTTGGGAAAGTGGAACTAGGGGGAGGATTACCGGATAAGTATGATAATTCAGCAATGGCAAACTTTTTTAGAAATAAAAGAAAGGTTGCCGGTTATGGTATTATGAGTAACACCGGGCAAACAAATCTTGATTGGCAGGATGCGCAAAACTATGGCGGCGCTGCTGATAATATGACGAGTGGTGTGAGCGATGACGGAGGAATGTATATTATGTTTGGTGGCGGCGGTGATGATAATTATTATGGTGGCAGGAACGGGATTCCACAAAACTGGAATGCTGGTGTTCATTTCAGCGACAAATTCAATAAAGAGAAAAACAGTTTTAACAGTGGTTATAAATATTCAAAGGTTATCGCACCAGGACTGACAAAAACTTTTTCACAGACATTCTTGCCTAATACCGACCCGTGGAGCAGCAATAGTACCTCTGACAATCGTACTTCGACAAACAAACACGCCATTAATATGACGATGGAGTTTAAGATGGATTCAAATAATACATTGAAATGGACATCCAGATTTAATAATAACAATGCAGTTTCTTCAGTTAATTACTCATCAGAAACATTGGACGAGCAAGGAAAGTTTATTAACAATAGTACCAGGAAAAGTAAAACCAACACTGATAAAAACAATGTGGTATCTTCTCTTCTTTGGCAACATAAGTTCAAAAAGTTTGCAAGAACATTTTCGATCAATTCAGATTTTAACTGGAATCGTTCAAAATCTGACGGCCTGTTATATTCTTTGACCAATTATTATAAAGATGGAGTACTTAGCGAACGTGACACAACAGACCAGGAAAATATAATTGATAACATTAATAATACCCTAGGCACTAAGATCTCTTATACAGAGCCTCTTAAAAAAGATTTTTATATGGAGCTCACATATGGCTTTACATACAACAACAGTAAAAGTGATCGTCTTACCAATATAAAAAGCATCAACGGCAAATACGAAGAGATGGTTGATTCGTTAAGCAACTTCTTTATATTCAACAGGACCCAGAATACACCTGGGATCAGTTTCAGGCTCAATAAGAAAAAACATAATCTGACAGTCGGCGCTTCTGTTGATTTTAACCAGTTTGAAAAGAAGGACCTGACGAGAGATACTATTGTTCATTACAATTTTGTGAATTTTATTCCACGGGCAAGCTATACTTATAAGATAAAGCCAAATGAAAGCCTTCGTATCAACTACAATGGAGCAACTACGGCGCCATCCCTTGAACAAATGCAGCCCACTCGTGTAAATACAGACCCGCTTAACGTATATATTGGTAACCCTTTTTTGAAACAGTCTTTCAGACATAATATCAATGCCGGTTATAATTTTTATAACGTACTAAAGGAAAAAAACCTATTTACCAACCTCAGGTTTTCATTAACTGACAACGCTTTTGTGCAATCAAGTTTCGTTGATAGTTCCGGCAAAAGAACTTACCTGACTGTAAATGCAGATGGCAACTATTCCATAAATTTTTATTCAAGTTATGGTTTCAAGATAAAAGGATTTAGCTGGAGAAATAATATTGGCCCCAATATCAATATTAACAGGAGCGTCGAATTTATTAATGGTGTAAAAAACATTAATAACACAAAAAATTACAGCATTCAAGTTTCCACGAATACCTATAAAGAAGACAAATACAATGTATGGCTTTCAGCAAATTTTGGCATTAACGATTCCAAATCATCTGTAAACACAGAAGCTAATGCGAAATACTGGTCAATAAATATGAATGGAAGCGGGAGTAAAACCTTTGCAAAGAAATATGAAATTGGTTCAGATATTTCATTACAGGTACGTGAAAAAGATCCGCGTTTCCCGGATGCCAATAGTTTCACAACATGGAATGGCTATATCCTTAAAAGATTCTCTAAGGAAAATAAATTTGAATTAAAGCTCCAGGTCTATGACATTTTAAATGAGAACAGGGGGTATTCAAGGAATTTCAGCAGCTATAGTTATACTGAAACTTATTATGAAACGCTCCAACGATTCTGGTTGGTAACAGCCACCTGGAATATTTCGAAAAATGGTAAGCCGGCAAAAATGTTTTAATACTTAAAATTCTTTCTCATGAAAAAGATAGTTGCTTCGATAATTATTTTAGCTGCAATTTCTGCTAAATCGCAGCAGTTTATCAATAGCGGCATGATAGAATATGAAGTAAGGGTAAATAATCATCGCATGTTTGGGGATGGATTGTTTGCTCAAATGTTCAAAGACAAAATGCCAAATTTTTCAACTACTTACTATAAACTGACCTTTAATGATAATAAAACAATTTACAAGTTCGATCGCTTGAATGAAAAGGATAAAATGCCATGGGGCACAAATAATGCCGAAGAAAATATTTGGTATAACGATTTTAATACGGGCACAAGAGTCAATCAAAAATTCGTTTTTGATCAGAACTATATACTTGCAGATTCATTGATGAAACTGGATTGGAAACTTGTGCCAAATGAAACCCGGGATATTGCCGGCTTTAATTGCAGAAAAGCACAAGCCATAATTTTTGATAGCGTTTATGTTTTTGCTTTTTACACTGACGAAATAACTGTAAGCGGCGGTCCAATGGGTATTCATGGCTTACCAGGAATGATCCTTGGTATCACCATTCCAAGAATGTTTACAAGCTGGATCGCTACCAAATTAGAAGTAAATGGAGTGAAGACCAATATTATTGTTCCACCCACAAAAGGGAAAAAGAAACCCGCAGATGAATTGAGACAGAACGTTGAAAAAGTTTCAAAAGATTGGGGAACATGGGGACGGCAATCTGTCTGGAATATTTTTATATAAGTTATTTCTTCAATTCCATTATCAATAAATATTTTTCACCTAGTGTAAGCTTTGGTTCAAGGTTAAATGTAACTCCAGTTGCTACGTC
>DASTZB010000092.1:0-11634 GCA_035764525.1 Chitinophagaceae bacterium
CGTGAGACACGAAGCAAGGCGTCAATCCCCGTTTGCCACCGACCTTTTCTTTTTGTACAGAAGTACCGGCAGTAAACAAACCCCGAATGGCTTGTTTTTATGTAACCCCTATCCCCTAAAGGGGTATAAGGAAAGTTTTAATTGTCAGAGCTCTTTTCTTCCGAAAGATTCGGGATTGAGAGATAACTACATTTTATTATTTATAAGAACTACTCAACCTAAGTACTCCCTTTAGGGAGACAGAGGGTACTACGCTTTGATCTCAACTTCTACGCCACTTGGCAGATCCAACTTACTCAGTGCATCAACAGTACGGCTTGAAGAAGTGTAGATATCCAACAGCCGCTTATGTGTTGCGAGTTGAAATTGCTCACGACTTTTTTTATTTACGTGTGGCGAACGCAACACGGTGAATATTTTCTTGCGTGTAGGTAAAGGAATAGGTCCTGTTACTACCGCGCCGGTGCTACGCACTGTCTTAACGATCTTCTCGGCAGATTTATCTACCAGGTTATGATCGTAAGACTGTAATTTGATTCTGATTCTCTGCGACATGAGTAAAATTCCCCATTTGAATTTGGGAGCGCAAAGATAGGGGGATGATGCTTATCAGGCAAAGTTTTGGAAAATAATTTTTTGTTCAGATCACTTATAAAGTAATCCCCACAAAAAACTGCCATGCCTGGCTTTTCCATTGGTCCTGGTTGTCTATACCATTGATATTGGTCAAGCCGATTTCATACCGCGTGCCTATATGAATAAGAGGTAGTTGTAACATGATTCCGCTCAGAACGGAAAACTCACCTTTTTTAAAGACATCCTGTGGAGATTTAAGACTGTCGACTGCTTCGTCTAAAAGCATGCCCCACTGAGGTCCAAGTTGAAGTTTCACCCTTTGTGATGGGCCAATGTCAATGTTTAAAAGTCCTGCAAATTTCAGATAATCAAGCTTTGCCTTTTTTTGTTCACCGTCGAGAAACAAGTCATCATAAATATCGGTTATGTCGTCAGATTGTTCTGCTGATGTCTGAACAAAATTTATTTCAGGTTGTATGCCTAGTTTTCTGGTGATATTTACTTGCATAAATCCGCCTAAAGCATAATTATAACTAAACTCGTTTTTAAATGACTGGCCTTCTATTTTATTTAGATTAAGGCCCCCTTTAAATCCCCAGCGAAACAACGATTCTTTTTCAGAGGGGTCTTTCTTTTTTTGTGAATAAGAATTTAAACAAAATGCAGCTAATAGGAATGAAAGGACCAGATTTTTCATAATTGAATTTGATTATGATAATAACGAATTATGAATTGTCTCTGGTATGCAAAACATATTTTTTCTATCGATGATGTGAATGGTATTCGCATGGATTAGCCATAATTCCGTTAAGTTCTTTAACATCTGAGCAGTTTCGATGTTAGTGATTCAAAAAATCATGCCGATGTGTGTTCATTACATCATTAAAATTTGCCATTGATTTTATTCAATTACCACTCGTGTATTCTGAGTACCCGTTTGTGGTATGTGTTAACGATAATTAACCACTAACACCTGTTTTTCACATGGTTATGCTATAGAAGCCAGTAACTTTTTGTAGCATATTTGCGTCATACAATTCGTGATAACTATTAAACCTAAACCCAAAGCCATGAAACAGGAACAGCGATACAACATCTTTAAAAGGACCCACAAAGGGTTACGTAGTATGTTGTTTGATGCGGGAGCAAGAATCCAGCAAACTGATTTTACCAAAAACAAACAAGCAAATGCGGCTATTGACGTAATTAAACAATCAACCCGCTCTTTCTTATATCATTTAAGTAAAGAGGATAACATTGTTTATCATTCAGTGGTTTTATATGCACCTTATATCGTTGCTATGCTCGAACAAACCAATATAAAAGATGAGGCATTGGCAAGATCAATTGACAAGACTATTGACCAATACAAGGAACTGAATACAAAAAAAGAAATGATCGCTTTCGGTCACCAGTTACAAGCTGTATTCTTTGAATTTACCGCTGTCGTATTGCAACACATGAATAAGGAGGCAACCGTGATCAATGAATTATTATGGTCAAATTATACCGATAGAGAGTTGATCGGCATTGAAGTGGAAATGATGAAACAAGCAGCCTCATCAGATTGTACCTGGTATACTGGCAAAATATTGAAAGAGCTTAGCAACCGTGAAATTTTGGTTTGGGTTGATTCAATAAAAGAGCATGCCACTCCTTTTATGCTTAAAAAATTGATCTCCACCGCACGAATCGTCTTGCCAATAGATCGATGGCAGATGATCAGGGGAAAATTTCTTTCGCCGGCAGAACGAGCCAATAAAGCTGCAGCATAAGCTTCATTAAAAAATCAAAGCCGCTTCAATAAGAGCGGCTTTTTGTTTTGTGTAAAGACAGAAATTAAACAAGACCTTCGTTAATTGCTTTCAATACAGCTTCTGTCTTTGAATTAACATGTAGCTTTTCATAAATGCGACGAATATGAGAACGTACAGTATCTATGCTAATAAATAACTCTGACGCGATCGCTTTGTAGCTATAACCGCTCACTAGACCTTTTACAATTTGAAGTTCTCTGTCCGATAAATTATAATCTTCTTTCTGTGCCTTTGGTTGTGACTGGAAATATTGTAACACTTTTCTTGCAACATTGGCCGTCATTGGCGAACCGCCTTTGTTTACATCAAAAATCGATTCTATAATTTCTGAAGGCGGAGTATGCTTTAATAAATAACCACTTGCCCCATTACGGATCGCATTGAATATTTTTTCTTCATTGTCAAAAACAGTGAGCATGATCACCTGTGTTTTTGGCGAAACTGCTTTCACAATAGCAACTGCATCGATACCATTTGTGCCAGGCATATCGATATCCATTAGTATCACATCCGGCTTTAATTCTTCCGTATCTGTCTTCACGGTGTCAGCATTGCCGAAAGTCGCCAGCAGATCTAATTGTGGTGTTGATTGTATAAGGAACGAGATACCTTCTCTCAGGTTGCTGTTGTCTTCGTAGTAAATTACTTTTATTTTTTCTTGCATATCCTAAAGTTAGCCTGCAACATTTGTAAGCTGTGTAACATAATCATGCTAATTATTTATCAGTAAGCAGGCTTTTCTTCAAAACCACCATCAGGTTTATGCAAGTTCCTTTTCCCGGATCTGATTTGATGGTAATTTGACCACCTATTTCTTTTGCTCTTTTCTCAAGGTTATTAAGACCGTTCCCTCTTTTTATTTCTCCCATATCAAATCCCCTTCCATTATCATTTAATTCCATTTTCAAGAACCGGCCTTTCAGATTTAATATCAAGTCAATTTGTGTGCTTTCCGCGTATTTTACTGCATTATTCAACGCCTCTCTGAAAATGAGATAAAGATTCCTTCTTTGTTCAAGACTTAGTTTGGAAGCTTTAAAACTTTGCGAAACGATAGTATTAAACCTGATATGCTTTGCATCACAAACACGAAGACCAAATTCCCTCATTCTTGAAACAAGATCTTCCAGCGTATCATTATCACTTCGGATGGTCCAGATAATATCCTGCATGTTTTCTGAAAGCGAAGTGGCATTATTACTAATGCGATCCAACAATTGAACCGTTTCCGGCTTTTCTTCAATTTGTTTTTTAGCCACATCACTAAAAATTCGGATGCTGCTTAATGTTGAGCCCATATCATCGTGCAGATCGGTGGCAATCCGGTTGCGGATCTTTTCCAATCTTCTTCGATGCTGCTGTCGATAACCATAAATAATAAAAAATATAATTGCAGCAATAACAACAAGCAGCAACTTGAACCAAATGGTTTTTTGAAATGGAGGAATTACTTCGATCGTATAAATAGTTTCGTTACTCCATACTCCGTCATTATTACTTGCTTTTACATGCAACTTGTGATTACCTCCTTCGAGATTCATAAGTGTGATTATCCTATCGCCGGTATACCTCCATGTGGAATCATAGCCTTCTAACCAAAAAGCAAAACGATTCTTTTGTGATTGACTATAATTTAAAGCTGCAAATTCGATCATGATATTTCTTTCGCCTGGTTTTATCACGATCTGGTTATGCTCATCAAAATTTTTAAGCTGTCCTTTTACGGTTAACCTGGAAGGAAAAACCAGTGGCGCCTTTTTATTGAATTCGATATCACCAGTATTGATGCTGCACATCGCTCCATTAAATCCAATGAACAATTCCCCTTTTTCACTGATATGAAATCCATCTGCTATCTTATTATTGAATAATCCATCACTTTTATCAAAATAATCGAAATGTCCGTTCGAAGGGTCAAGGCGATGTAGTTTATTGTCTGTCGCCAGCCAAATAAAATGATACGGATCCCCTGTTATATTAAAAACAGATGTTCCGATATAGCCATTTTTGTTGTCATAGATCTTTATCACCTCACCACTTTTGTCAAGCTCTGCTATGAAACTTACACCTGAAATCCAAATATGATCCGATTTGTCAATATACAATTGGCCCGTGTAGTCGTCTGGCAATTTTTTTCCTTTTCGTTTACTGTTATTGATAAGAACAGCTTCATTCTTTTTTGGATCGATACGAATAAGTCCGCCTTCGCTGGTTCCCCAAATAAAACCTTCTGCGTCTTCCCGCACTACCGGCATGTATTTTCCATTCAAGAATGGAATCCTTATGTTCCAATTAATGATGGAATCACCATCTCTTTGCCATGAAAACAATCCCTGGTGAGTAACAAGCCACACATTGGAATTTGCATCTTCCATAATACTAACCACGGTCCTATTTTTCTGTTGGTTTGGCAAAAATTCCAGGTAGTGCTTTATAAACTTTCCCGTTCCTGGGTCAAGTACCTGTACACCTAAGCCATGACCAATCCAGATTTTTCCGTCCCTTGCCTGGATCATTGAAAACACCCCGGGCTCTTTGATTCCCTTCACTTGCTGTATATCTTCATTCATCCCGGAGTTGCTTCTGTTCCACTTGTACATACCCCCTATCCACACACTAACCCACCAGGTGTTGCCTGTAACATCAGTTTTATCCTGGACAAATCCGCTGGTAAAAAAATATTGAGAGTTGTCATATTCATTTTTATTTTGCCAAATTCGATAACGACGAAATCGGATTGCGTGGCGGTCATATTTCTCCAAACCATTCTCTGTTCCAATCCAAACAATACCAGCAGTAGTATCTTTAAAAATGAAACCAGTCTGGCCTAAGTTATGAGTGTATTTATCCCTTGGATCATTTTTAAATTGAAAGAATTTTTTTTCTAATGTATCATAAGCCATCAAACCATATGCGCCACCACCACACCACATGAAAGGCTTGCCTTGCTCATCTTTATCAAATTCAAAACTTGTCAGGGATTCAGAAGGCGTCTCCTTCTTATCAAATTTTTGTTTGTTTTCATTCCAAACATAAAATCCATTTGCCCACGTGGACATCCAAACCTGGCCGTTCGCATCTTGTTTTATCCCACCGCAAAGAATGTCCGTGTTACGGTGAGACCAGTCGAAACCCATCAGGTACCTGAACTTTTCATTGGCTGGATCAAATAAATATTTTGCCCTTCCGATTGATAGCCACACACGATCCTTACTATCGATCTGTGATGAGTTAGCATGAAACCTTGCCGCCGGCAATGAGTATCTTTTCCATTTGAACGTTTCCTGGTTAACCGCGTAGAGGTAATTATTAACCAAGAACCAACCGACACCTTTGCTGTCAAATTCGCCATACATTACATCGTATCTTGAAATCTCATCCGAAGTGTCTTTAAGATCTATCCGATCAATTTTTAAAGTGCGGGTATCGATCCTGCATAAGCCATTATTTGTTGCCGCCCATAAATATCCTTTTTTATCAAGTGTGGTTCCTGCAATATAATTGCCAGGAATGCTATTTATCTGATCCGGATTGTTTAGAAAAACTTTGAAAGATAGTCCATCAAAACGGTTAAGGCCGTTTGCGGTACCGATCCATAAAAAACCATCCTTGTCCTTGGTTATGCTGATCACACTTTCATGTGAAAGGCCATTATCAGTTGTAAATTGTTCCAACGAGAAATTGAAACGTTGACCCGCCCCTTTTTGTAAAAGGAAAAAAATAATCACAACGACAAATGAGATATTGCGAATGAATTTTATCATGAAGCAGTTACAATCTACTAAACTTTTGCAAATGAATTTTACATGTAATATTTTGAAAGTAATTGTTTATCGAGTCCTCTTTTTATTGCAATTTTATAAAGCCAGTTAAGCAAAGGTTGCAACCAGGACAGGATACCTGGAACATTTGAACCAGAAGCGACAGATAAATAACCACGGACCAGCCAGTTTCCCGGCAAACCCTTTTTGTTTACCCCGCCATCTCTTGCAAGTCCATTTAAAACTGAAACCAATAATTGGTAACCAATATTGCCCGGTTGTATCACTACTTTAAATTTTACTTCTCTATCACTTTCATTAAAATACCGATGAACTGTTTTGATCGGGATAAGCAAGTAATCCCCCTGATGCAAGGTTCTAATTTCTTTTCCAACTTGCATTTTTAATTCACCGTCCAGCACTTCATAGTATTCTGAAAATTCATTATGATAATGAAGAGGGATCTTGCCACTGCTTTTTAATGTTATCTCTGCTACCGTTCTGGTTCCACTGGTTTCTTCGCAAAGTTCTTTGAACTCAATCCTGTTTTGAAGTACCGGGTTATCGTGTATCCTATTTTTCATGTAAATAACTTAACACAAAGTTCTTTACATAGCCGCTTTTTTCATTAGCATAACAATGTGAAAAAAATGCCCCCATAATCGGGCATTTTAATCTGCAAACGATTGATCAAATATTATAGTTGGATTAATGGCCTTGGTGCTGGCACTACGTTCTTCACCGGTTTTGTTGTCTGCAAAAAGGCAAAGATGGATTTCAGATCATCATCGGTAAGGTTTTTATAAACAAACCAGGGCATTGGTAATAATAAAGGACGGGTATTATCAAGCCCTTTATATTTTCCTTCACGGATCGCTTTGATGAACTGTTCTTCTTTCCAATTACCGGTACCTGTAGCATCTGACGTAAGGTTTGCGGCAAATGATTGCCCCCATGAACCAACTGCAGTTGTAAGATCATCAGATAATAACATCCACCCTTTTTTTACAACTTCAGCGTTTGCTTTTGTTATGGGCCTGCTTGAAGGGTATCCAGATAACCGGAGTTCCGGAATTATTTCGGCTCCGTTCGGCCCCATTTTTTTTGGTGAATGACAATCATCACATCCAATTGTGTTAACGAGATATGCGCCCCGCTTTACCATTTCCTTTTTGGTCATGGCTATACTTTTTTCCTCACTGGCGGCACTATCCTGGCAAGCAATAAATACTATTGATGTTATTGCAGCGATAGCGGTAAGATTTAAAATTGTCTTTCTCATTTTAGAAGGTTTATTGGTTAATGATCATTGATAGAGGTAGCTGGCAAAAAATATAAGATCAGGGAAAACTTCTTTTTCTGGTACTACCACCGGTTCATTTTTTACGACAGGTATATGTTCAGCATGAGTTGCTCCTAATAATATTATTGTATTAATAACAATCATCAGAAAGACCTTTAAGAGTTTATCATTTTTCATTTTAAAAAATTTGATAGATCAAAAATGCTTCATTAAATAAGCCTTTTCAATAGCACGTTAATGCGGATTATTGCCTGAATTGTTTGCAAGTTTTTGCAGGAAGAGCATAACCATGCTAATACAGCCGTTAGCATGGCTTGTTTCCATCCTGCTTTCACTCAATAATTAAAACCCTTCATCGGCCCTAATACAGTTACCTTTGCCGAAAATTTGAAAATCGCATGATCACATTCGAGGGTTTAGGATTAGATTCAAAATTGATCCAGGCAACCGATGCCCTAGGATTTATAAACCCGACACCTATACAAGAAAAAGCTATCCCCGTTTTATTAAGTGGAACAAAAGATTTGGTTGGTCTCGCACAAACCGGCACCGGCAAAACCGCTGCCTTTGGTTTACCACTTCTTCAATTAGTAGAAAGTAAGGACAGATACCCGCAAGCTCTTATTGTGTGTCCGACCAGGGAACTTTGCATGCAAATAGTAAACGAGATAGAGCTTTTTAAAAAATTTGTTATTGGAATGAATGTGCTTGCTGTTTATGGCGGCACTCCAATTGGCGCACAAATAAGAGAATTAAAAAGAGGAGTTCAGATAGTAGTAGCAACACCCGGCCGATTAATTGACCTGATAGAAAGAAAAGCCATCAACCTGGAAAAAATAAAATATGTAGTGCTTGATGAAGCTGACGAAATGCTGAATATGGGTTTCCAGGATGATATTGAATTTATTTTACAAAATACTCCTAATCGTGAAAGTACATGGCTCTTCAGCGCCACCATGCCGCCCGAAATAAAAAGGGTGAGTAAGAAATATATGAAGACGCCTGTGGAGATAACGGTTGGTAAAATGAATACGGCGAGTAAAAATGTTGATCACCAATTTTACGTTGCTTCCTCACATCATCGATACGAAGCATTAAAGCGCCTGATCGATTTTAATCCTGGCATCTATGGATTAATTTTTACAAGAACAAAAGCCGATGCACAAAAGATCGCAGAAAAATTAACAAGGGAAGGTTATGATATCGATGCGTTGCATGGCGACCTGACGCAGGGACAACGTGATAAAGTAATGGGAGAATTTCGTGAAAAGACCTTACAATTATTAATAGCAACAGATGTAGCTGCAAGAGGAATTGATGTGCAGGGGATCACTCACGTTATCAATTTTGAATTACCTGATGACATTGAAGTATATACACACCGTAGCGGAAGAACAGGCCGTGCAGGAAAGACAGGAGTTTGTATGAGCATTGTTAGCAGTCGTGAGGTAGGAAGGATTAAACAGATCGAAAGATTAACGCAGGTTCCATTTCATAAACTTGATCTGCCATCTGGCAAAGATGTTTGCCGTAAGCAGTTTTCTTCCTGTATGGATAAACTGATGCAGACCGATATCAGCCACGGTGATTATGAAACATATTTGCCTGCCTTGCAGGAAAAATTTGCGACCGTTACTAAAGAAGAAATTTTAAAGAGAGTGGCAGCGATGGAATTTGATCGCTTTCTTAAATATTATGAAAATGCTGAAGACCTGAACACGAGAGAAGGCCGGGAAAGAATGAGAGAGCCAAGAAGGGAAAATGGCACAAGAGAAAGAGAAACACACCGTGATACCAGAGGAAGAAAATTCAGTGGTGGCAGTGACTTCACAAAACTGTTTGTAAATCTTGGAACAAAAGATGGCTTTTACAAAGCAAGTTTTTTACAATTCATTCTTGACATGAGTGAGTTGCAAAAGGAAAAGCTTGGAAGAATTGATATGAAAGAAATGAATAGCTGGATCGAAATAGATAAGAACTCCGCCAATCAAATGATACGTTCTATTGACGGTAAGAAATTCAAAGGAAGAAAGATCAGGATGAATGAAGCCAATAGCAGATGATCTGTTATGGTCTATAAACTCAGATACCCTTTGTACTAGTAAATAAAGTATAAAGGGTATGCGAAGTAGCTAAACAAAAGATATTAAGTTATTCAACCACTTCTAAAATTTACTATTTTATTCCAAAATCAAAGCTTTTTGATTTTCAAACTAAGAGTAGCAAAGCCCCCAAGTTCAACGTGTTCAAGAGTAAAACTATGTTTGCCCTCCAAAGCCAGCCTTATTGTTTTATGCGGTGATTCGTCAAACTTGTATAAGGACGGGTTCCATTCATTGATCACCAATTTTCCATCAACGTACACTCTTACTGCATCATCCCATGTAACACCTAATTCATAATTACCTTTTTCAAATATTGCTGAACCATTGGCAGTAGTAACAAATTGAGGATGGTCACCTTCTTCAGTTTTTATACCACCCCACCAGGCGTAATCAAGCTTAGATGTCTTTTCATTTTTAAATGGTCGCAATCTTGCGGTAGGTGGAAAAATTAGGCCGGTCTTGATGGGGTCATGCATTTTAAAATCATAAGCATACCAAAGCACATCGAAATCGATCGGTTGAAAAAATTTTTTAAATGAAAAAGTAGATGGCTTACCAGCCACAATACTTTCTCCAAAAGTCGTAGTAATCGCAGATCCGATATATTCAAGTTCAATCAAAATATCGGTCCGGGTGCTGTCTGTTTTTAATGCGGTGATCTTTGCAGGAAATGTTCCATTCATTAAGGAAATATCTTTTACACCTTTAAATCTTTTGATCTTCCATTTTCCTTTTGGTCCTATCAGGTCAAATTTCATGACACCGGTTGTATCAGTTGGATTTGTATTCCAAATGATAGGGCTGCGGAAATCGTAAGGCCCCCACTCTGTTATCATAATATTTTTTCTTCCTGCTAATGCTGAGTTCCCGGAAAATGCATTTTGCGGAGATGGAATATCAGGAATAATTTCAGCGCTATCAGCACTAAGCTTCTGAGATATTTCATCACTAAAAGTGGTATCAAATCCAGTAACAGTAGAATCTATCTTAAAAAGAGTTTCATACCCTGCATAAATATTATCAAACGCTATTAAATTTTCTGTTCTGTTTACACTCATCACAAGCGGGTTGTTATTGAAATTATTATTAACGATCGCATAATCCCTGCTTCGTGTATCACGGTTTTTTGCATATCCCCAATCCGCAGGTTGTTCTTTTCTTGCCCATAACCGGATCGCCTCTTTATTCTCGTGAAAAATATTATGATGGATATTATTATCCTGCCCATGTTCAATTGCAATTGCGACCCTGTTTAAGCGAAATTGATTTCCTGCAATTACTGTATTGTAACTATAACCTCCCCAGATACCGTGGTCACATTCAAATACTCTATTACCAACAATTACATTTCGGCTAAAGGTAACTTCGATTCCATTGGTAGGTGCATACGAAAAATCGTTTTCCTTTAATACGTTGTCATTACAACCCCCTCTCCCGCTATCCATTGTTGTTTGTCCCGCCCAAAGAAAGAAGCCATCTCCTCCATGCGTTACTGAATTCTTATAAAAAAGATTATTATTACTTTGTTCATAGATCAATATGCCTGCGCTGTCTTGTCCACGACTATAAACGCCATCACTATAACCACGAACATTAAAATTTATCTTGTTATAAGCGATCGTGTTAAAACTGCTGCGATACATCGCAATTCCCAATCCTGAATTAAATGAAAAATCATTGTTGTAAATTTTTCCTTTGTTGCAGCTCGTCATCATCAATGCATTCTGTCCCCTAGTAACCTTTGTGTTTTTAATGAGCACAGATTCGCAATCCCGTAAATACATGGCAGCGCCATAGCGTAACCATTCATCTTTTTCATTTTGATGATGGCTCAGCCAATCGGAGATATCTTCCTTTTCCTGGGTACTGTTTAAGTGCTGTCGATAATTATAACTGAAGTCACAATTTTCAATGGTAAGATTAGTTATGCCCTTAGCCATCAACGCAACTTTATATCCTCGTGCCTTTAAATTTTTGATCGTGATATTATTTCCTGATCTTATTAAAATAGCCACACCAAAAAATTCATCAGGGTTCTTTTTTAAATTACTCCCTTTTAATGTTGCATTGTT
>DASTZB010000093.1:0-4244 GCA_035764525.1 Chitinophagaceae bacterium
CTCTTCCATTCTGAACTGTATAAAGACCACGAATGACAAAATCAGTTACCTGCACATTATTAACATCCAGACGACGACGCATTTGGTTTCCACCGCCAGTAAGCGTAACATCAAAGTCTCCAAATTTTTTTGTTGCTGTAACCAGGAAATCAAGATTAGTTTCTCTAAAACGGCGCGATTCCTGTGTGAATACACCATTTACAAAAGGTGCTGGTGCAGCCGCTCTTGATGCATGGCCGGTTGGAAAATTATTTACATCTTCATCGCGACTCCAATAATCCTGACCAAAACGCCCCTGAACTGAAAGCCATGGAAAGAGATTATACTTTATTCCAACATTTCCAAAAATCCTGTCTCTTCTTATATTATGGAATTGTTCAGCAAGGACCCAATACGGATTGGTTCTATTCATAAATCGTGAATAGATATACTCATTTCCAGTTGCAGGGTTATACTTATTAGCATCCAGCACACTTAAAGGCATCGAATTGGCCATTGCCATCAAAGTTGTTGGAATAGAATTATCCTGGTTAGCAATATTGGGTGGGTTTTTATTAAGCTCTTTTGAATAATTAACGTTTCCGAAAAAGTTGAACTTCTCCGATAAATTATAATTAAACCCAAGATTGATTGTTTTTCTGTTGAGGCTATTATTTGGCATGATGCCCGTATTATCTGTATTATTTAATGACATGTGTAACCCACCTTTTTCACCTGTAGCGTCAAAGGCAACCGTATTGGAAATATTCTGACCGTTTCTGTAAAACTCCTTGATCCGGCTACCCTGTGGTTCGTAAGGAATACCGGGAGTATTAAATAAAGTATCGGTTTGACCTGGCTGAAATTTTACTCCGAAGGACCATTGTCCTGAAGTTGGATTTGGACTAAATGGAAAAGTACCATTTTCTCCTTGTCCATATTCCTTTTGGTACTCCGTAAAATCCAACGGAGTTTCATTCAGGTAATTCAGGTTATAAGTAACGCCGATTCCTTTTCCTTTTCCTTTTGTTTTGGTAGTGATCATGATCACACCATCCTTTGCACGGGATCCATACAAGGCAGCTGCTGGTGCTCCTTTCAAAACTGTCATGGTTTCAATATCATCCGGGTTAATACTTGATAAACCGTCGCCACCATCAGCGTACACACCACCACCTCTTGTTGCAACTGTATTGTCATTAAAATTTGTGTTGTCAACCGGAACACCATTAATAACGATCAATGGACCATTTTGCCCGGAAATAGAGGACTGTCCACGTATACGAATTTTGGATGTACTGCCAGGACCTGTTCCTAACGTGGAAATGTTAAGCCCTGCTACTTTGCCCTGTAAAGCATTGATAGGATTCGCTGTCCGATTAATTGTAAGTTCGTCAGGTTTCACATTCGTTGCAGCATATCCCAGTCGCCTTGCCTCTTTAGTAATGCCAAGTGCCGTTACTACTACTTCACTCATATTACGGCTATCAACAGTCATAGAAACGTTAATCACGGTCCGGCTAGACACGGCAACCTCAGTTGTGGTGTAACCAACATAACTAAATATAAGAGTTGCAGTCGAAGATGCTGCTACAAAATATTTACCGCTGGCATCGGTGGTAGTACCACCTGCCACGCCTTTAACGGTAACCGAAACTCCTGGTAAAGATTTTCCGTTCTCATCGGACACTGTGCCCGAAACGGTTTGGGCCTGAATAGCTGTAAAAAAAGAAAAAGCCAATACCGACAGCATTAGCTTCATGAAGCCAGGATTGCACCTCGGCTTTACATTTACTTTCATAATAGCAAGTTGTTTTGTTTAACAATAGCAGTCTCGAAAATGGATTCATCGAATAATCCGGAAACTAAAGTATCTGACTCTCCATTTAAAAACTTCCAAAAAAAAACAGTGATGAATTTTGTACAAGTTGAAACGGGATAAATCCTTTCTTTATAGCAGCAAGAATGATTGCTTAACTTAACGACTGCATGCACCAATTTGTGTTTCAACAAGGGCTTTCCGGGGAATTACAATTATTCCCGCACATCATAGAGCTTGGTGCAAAAAAAAATCAGGCAATACACCTTAATTCATTTCCTCAATCTGTTTCTGAGTGTATCCGCATTTATTATGTAAATGAAGGAAAATTTGAATGGAGTATCAATAACGATTCGTATATACTTTATCCCGGAGATGTATCACTGATCATGCCACATGAAAAATTTGGCAATGAAAAAGGAGTATTGGAGATCGGCAGTATTTCATGGATACATATTAAAATTCAAAACCACAATAATAATGAATTGCTATCTGGAAAGTGGAGCAGTCTTTCAGAAACTGAAAGTCAGGCCATCACCAAAGTTCTTTTGATGAATACAATCCCCGTACTTTCAAAATTACCCGAAGCAGGAAGAATACTTCGATATATACATGATGAAATATTTAACCAGGAGATCGGCTATTCTACAAGAGCGAATCACCTTATCGACGAATTGTTCATCCTCATTACAAGGCACCTGACAAAACAAAATAACCGGGCAAGAGATTTTCCAAAAGTATTTATGCAACTCGAACAGGCATTGCGTCAAAACCTTTCACACCAATGGACAGTAGAGGAAATGGCAGCTATTGCAGGTATGGGCACTACTTTGTTCAATGAAAAAGTAAAAAACTATACTGGCTTTACCCCGCTCAATTACCTGATCAATATCCGTGTCTCAGAAGCCATCAAATTGCTGAAGAAAAAAGACGTGAGTATAACTGACATTGCTTTAGACACCGGGTTCTATTCATCACAACATTTTTCAACAACGTTTAAAAAACTTACCGGCTATACGCCCAGTGAGTTTAGAAAAATTAATTTGTCACAAGATTAATTGTATAATATGAAATGTATAATCACCATCGAACTTGGCACGAATGCAGTAAGGGTATTTGCATTTGACTTAAATGGTAATGTCATCGGTTCGCAGCGGGGATACTATCCTACTTTCCATACCGAACCAGATTACAGCGAACAGGATCCTGACCAGATGTTCATCACCATGCTGTATGCGTTAAAAAATTTATTGAATGAACATATTCATCCTAAGAAATATAAAGTCGCTTCAATTTGTTTTAGCTCCTCTATGCATAGTGTATTAGCTGTCGACAAAAACGGGAATCCTTTAGGCAACGCAATAACATGGTCTGATAACAGGGCAAAAAAAGAAGCACATAAGCTAAAAACGTCTGCGCTGGGAAAAACTATTTACACGGCCACTGGTACACCATTGCACCCAATGTCTCCGTTGATGAAAATAGCCTGGATAAAAAACAATGATAAAGCAAGATTCAGGCAAACAAGCAAGTTTTTGTCTATCAAAAGCTATATCATCAAACAACTTACTGATGAATATATTATTGATTATAGCATTGCATCCGCAACGGGTTTATTAAATATACATAAGATAAAATGGGATGCCGATGCTTTAAAGTTTGCAGGCATAACTCCGGTTATGTTGCCCGATCTTGTTCCCGTGTTTACTTCATTGGGTAAATTAAAAAAAGCATACCAGAGTTCACTGGGATTATCTGCTGATACAAAAATAATTGTTGGCTCAAGTGATGGATGTATGGCAATACTCGGTGATGGTGTGAAAGTAGAAGGCAGAGCAACGATAACAATTGAAGATAGTGGTGCGGTGAGAGTAATGGGTGATAAAGTCTTAAAAGATGATAAGCAACGCTTTTTTAATTACCTGCTTACTGAAGGTCGTTATGTTTCCGGCGGACCCACAAATAATGGCGGAGTAATTTTTGAATGGTTTACCAAACAGTTTGGTGATTTCAGAAACCCATTTGATGTTGAATTCAGCATGCAGGATCTGATTACTGAGGCCTCAAAAGTCCCTGCTGGCTCTGAAGGCTTATTATTTCTTCCCTATTTGTTAGGGGAGAGAGCACCAATATGGAATGCCAATGCAAAAGGAGTTTTCTTCGGCTTGAATATAAAACATGAAAGAAAGCATTTTATAAGAGCAACTATTGAAGGAATACTTTATGAGATCTACAGTATTGGAAAAACATTAGAAGAACATCGCGGCATTAAACGGCTTTCAATAAATGGAAGTTTTGCCAATATTCCTTTCTGTACGCAGATGATCGCTGATATTTTTAATAAGCCCGTACAATTAAGACAAAATTTTCACAGCGTTAGTTTCGGAGCCTTTCTCGTTGCTGCAACAGAAATGGGCATTTATAAAAATCTTGATGAAGCGGCAAA
>DASTZB010000094.1:0-4756 GCA_035764525.1 Chitinophagaceae bacterium
CTTATCCTGACGCCAAGTTGATTTTTACAAACCCGATCCCAGATAATTTTTTCAGGCGCAGTCATCTCCCTGCGTAATCTTTCAGGGATTTGAAAAATTTCCATGGTCGCTCCATAATGCATGCCTGTGGACATTGTAAGTAAAGTTGTGAAGTTGAAGTTATGAATTAAGATGAAGTAGGAAATGCAGTCAAAGTCACTTTTAAGGGATTTAGGGGCAAATATATCAGTTCACTCCCTTGATCACTCCATCCTGCCATTTAATGAAGTATAATTTTTTGTTCTCAAAATATTCCATCGTCATTGTTTGCTTGTTCAGCACAGGCTGGATATCGAAGTCGGTAAAAATTTTATTGCTTTTATTATTAAGATTGGAAGAAAGATCGGTTTTGTATTCCGACAAAAGCTTTGAATATTTCCACATCACTTCATAGCCTCGAAAAACCATATCGCTGGGACGGGCATACATTTTTGTATTGAAATGATTATTGATCTCCGCACTTATCTTATCCGTTTTTGCATTATAAAAAGGATGGCCATAAATTATTTCGGGACCTTTGAATTCCGATCTTGAAAATTCTCTGTCGAGGTTATCAAGCGTTGGCATACCGACAATGCTTGTCTTGTATGATCTTCCTGCCAGGGCAAGTTGAGTGATGATCCGTCGGTTAAAATTATCATCCAGGCTTGCTGCAACAAAAGTGTTTTGACGATTACTGTCAAGCATTGGAAGCAATTGCTTCACGGTAAAACTATCCGCAAGATCAACATACTTTAATTTCAAAGGAACCGATGCAGTTGACTTACTATAATCATCAAAATATGTTTTGATGAGATCTTCCATTTGCCCCTTCTTCTTCAGGACAGTTATTGTATTCAGCGGGTAATATTTTTGGAGATAACGGTAAACACTTTCAACATGGGTTTTCAGGGATGGATTGAGCATTACAAAATAAGGGTTGTTAGTAATGCCACCATCATTGGGAAGATTTACATTGATATAGGGAACTTTCCTGATTCTTGCTTCGTCAGCCAATACCCAATTTTCCTGCGCATTTGCATGACCGATGATCAGGTCGATCGTGTCAAGCTGGTTCAATTGTTCCATTAACAGGCTCTTTGCTGATCTTGTATCAAAAATAAAAACTTCGAGTTGTGTGTTCTCTTTATTCAGCGAATCAAGTGCTAACTGGACGCCTTCATAAAATTCAAGCCCGGGATTGATAAATTTTGGAAAGTTCTTATCGTAACGATAGCCGTTTGTAACATCAAAAGCTGAGTCGAGATACAAAGGAACAAATACCGCGATCCTTTGTCTGGAACCATTGTTTTGCGCTTGCAGAGAATTTGCCAAAACAAAAAATAAGACCAGTGCAAAAAAGTAAATCCTTCTATTTTTCCTCTTAATCATTTTTAATCAAATAAATCGCGGTTCTGGTTTATTCCCACTCTATCGTTGCCGGTGGTTTACTGCTGATATCATATACCACCCGGTTGATACCTTTTACATTATTACTGATCTCACTGCTCACCTTCGCTAAAAAATCATACGGTAAGTGAGCCCAGTCGGCTGTCATTCCATCCACGCTTGTTACTGCTCGCAATGCCACCGTAAATTCATAAGTTCTTTCATCACCCATCACACCAACACTTTTTACCGGCAATAAGATTGCGCCAGCCTGCCATACCGTTGCATAGAGCTTATGATCTTTTAATGCTTTTATATACACATCATCTGCCTGTTGCAGCAGATTCACTTTTTCTTCATTCACTTCGCCGAGAATACGTATAGCAAGTCCCGGGCCGGGAAAAGGATGGCGGTCGATCATTTCGGCAGGAATCCCAAGCTCTCTTCCTACTTTTCTTACTTCATCTTTAAATAAAGAACGCAAAGGTTCTACCAGTTCAAGATGCAGGTGCTCTGGCAATCCGCCAACATTGTGATGCGATTTGATGGTTTGAGAAGGACCATGTACCGACATACTTTCAATTACATCAGGATAGATTGTTCCCTGTCCAAGCAGGCCGATGCCTTCGATTTTTTTTGCTTCTTCCTGGAAGATATCAATGAATAAACTACCGATCACTTTTCGTTTTGCTTCAGGATCTGTTTTACCAGTCAGGTCACGATAGAAACGCTGCTTTGCATCAATCCCTTTTACATTCAATCCAAGTTTAGCATAGGTAGTCAATACATTTTCAAATTCATTTTTGCGCAGCACGCCATTATCAACAAATATTCCGTAGAGACGATCACCGATCGCTTTATGAATTAAAGTGGCCGCAACGGTGGAATCGACCCCACCACTTAGCGCCATTATTACTTTGCGATCCCCAATTTGATTTTTTAATGTTTCAACTGTATCGGATATAAAATGGGCGGGTGTCCAATCCTGGCTGCAACCGCAGATGTTCACTAAAAAGTTATGCAGTATTTTTTTACCCTCGATACTATGATACACTTCGGGATGAAATTGTAAACCATATAGGGGAAAGTTCGGAGTTCTGAGTTCAGAGTTCGGAGTACCGTTACTACGTTTCAGACTGCTAACTCCTGACTCCCGACTCCCGACTCCCGACTTTTTAAATGCGGCAATTGGAATACTTTCCGTCGTTGCCAGCAACTCAAACCCCTCTGGTAATTCAAGAATGGTATCAGCATGGCTCATCCATACCTGGCTTTTTTCCATCACATCATGCAGCAGCACATCATCTTTTTGTTTGTGGAGTAAAGCCCTTCCATATTCCCGCTTATTACTCTTATCTACACGTCCACCATAACGCTTCGCAGTAAGTTGAGCACCGTAACAAACACCCAGCACCGGCACCCGGTCTATCATGAATTGCACATTCACATCAGGCGAATTAACATCATTCACCGAAAATGGCGAACCACTTAGAATGATACCTTTCAGTCCCGGTTCGTATTCAAAATTTTTATGATAAGGAATTATTTCGCAGTACACATTGGCTTCCCTTACAGCACGGGCAATCAGTTGGGTATATTGAGAGCCAAAATCAAGGATCAGTATTTTTTCCGTCATGCCTGCGAAGATAGATAGTTTATGGTTTTATGTTTTTGGTTTATGGTTACCGGCACAAGTGCCCTGATTTGACTTTCGTTGCGACGCTCCGTTGATCTTTCTGTCCATTATTGAACAATGCGTCGCAGTTTATCCAGAGCGAAGCGAAGGATCGCAATCCTTTCATCGTTCTGTTCGCTATTCAACATTTCGTATTCTTCTCACAGATGGCACAGATTTGCACAGAAAAGATCCGTGGGCATCCATGTAATCCGTGAGATATTAACCCGCTGTAACCTCAATATCAAACCTGTAGTCTTAGAGTCAGTTTTCCAAACAGGAAAACTATTTATCTTCGGAATATTAAAACCAACACAATGAAAAAAATAGCTTTCTTCTCATTGGTAATTCTCGTATTTGCAAGTAGCTGCCGGGAAATGGCAGGAAGACGAATAAGGGGTAGCGGTCATGTTATAACTGAAAACAGGAGTGAATCGGGATTCAATAGTATTGATATATCCGGCGCCATTGACGTTTATGTAAAACAAGATTCATCCACTTCTGTAAAAGTGGAAGCCGATGATAATATATTAGAGTATATCGAAGTGCATACCAATGGATCGACCCTTGAAATATATACTGAAGCGAATATAAGATTGAAACCAAGCAATAAAATAAAAGTGTATGTAACCAACCCGGAATATAAGGGCTTTCAGGTTTCGGGTGCCAGCAGTATCCGCAGTGAGAATGAGATCACTTCTTCCGATGGTCTTCATGTAGACCTTAGTGGGGCAAGCGAAGGAAGATTGCAATTGAATGCTCCGAAGGTATCTGTAAATCTTACAGGCGCCAGCAACGCAAACATAAGAGGCAAAACAAAGGATTTTGAAGGCGGTGCCTCTGGTGCCAGTGAGATCCGGGGTTTTGACCTGCTTACTGAAAATGCAGATGTAGATGCAAGCGGTGCCAGCAGTATTGAAATATACGCAAGTGTAAAAATAGCTGGACAGGCATCCGGCGCATCAAGTATAAATTATAAAGGAAATGCGCAGTCAAGTGTGGACAAATCCGGGGCCAGCAGTGTGAATAAAAAAGACTAATAAAAGATACGTTAATATACTATAACCTGCAATCTGCAGGTTTTTTTTGCGTTAATTTTATGGCTTAACCTTATACCTGGATCGCCCATGAAACAGTCCTCTAAACAATCAGCACTAACTTCAGTTAGTTATTTACTCGTCGGTTTTTTAAGTTTATTTATTGCCTTCCCGATCTTTATTGTAATACATAAACAATTACCGGAATATGATTGGCCAATTCATTCAGACAGGATATTACTTTTTCTTTTAGTGGTGGTATTTGTATTGGTGCTGCTAAGTATGTTTCGTCCTATTATCAATTTTATTTTTATTGGGTCATTGATCTTATTATTGTATGGTACGTTCACTGATACATACGGGTTTCAGAATCTTGCCACCGATTATAAAGCAATGTTCTCAGCTATAAAAACAAATTCCGGTAATGGGAATATCATGATCCTCGACGATTCAAAATTTTATTACAAGAACGATATATTAGCAGCCACCACTGATAAAAATGCTGAAGTCAGGGGGTTTGCAATAAGGGCCGCCAATGCGAATTTTAAAAAAGAACAGAATCTTCATGAAAGATACCGCGACATCATACAATGTTTCGGTGTTTTTAAAAAGATAAACCGCAATTGGAATTATGTGA
>DASTZB010000095.1:0-21140 GCA_035764525.1 Chitinophagaceae bacterium
TGAATAATTGGCGACTCCGAAAACTCTGTGACTGTAACAGAACCGCCGATGGCGCATTTATTATTCTCAAGAGCTATTTGCTTCAGATCCCAATTATCAAAAAAATTTTTTATAGCTGCCTTTTTTATCTGACCGTGTTTCTGAACAACAAGATCAGTTCCGCCCCCAATAATTAATGAGCCATTTGTTTGGGGAGAATGATTTTCAATTTCCTTTTTAAGGTGAAGCAATCTCTTTTTGATATCAATAAAATAAGCCGGGATAAAATTATTTTTTACCAACCATTCCTCTGTATTGGTTTTGGGTTTGTCAACTAATCCATCACTTAAAATTTTTACTGCCTTTTCGATTGATTTGTATCCTGTACATCTGCAGATATTCCCATCGATAGACTTGATCGCATCATCATAGCTTGATTCATTTTGATTAAGTACAAATCCCGTAAGCGACATGACAAAGCCCGGTGTACAGAAACCGCATTGCGTTCCATTCATATCTACAAGTGCCTGCTGGACGGCAGACAGTTCTTTACCGTTTATCCCCTCTACGGTAACGATATGTTTTCCCTGTGCATTAGCCAAAGGCATCAGGCAACAGGTCATCGAACGATATACAAGCTTTTCATTTTCTATATTTCCTGCAAGGATGGTACAGGCGCCACAATCCCCTTCACGGCAACCGATCTTTGTTCCCACCAATCTTTTATGATAACGCACAAAATCGAGCACAGTACTACCGGGTGCAAAACTGGTTTTTATAGTTTGATTATTGAGAATAAATTGAATCATTCAGTATTCAATTTTATTGGGACTTTCACTCCACTTTCTAAACGCTTTGAGGGCTTCATCTCTCAATAGTTGTTGTGTAAAAATTTTTCTCTGAGCAATTGGCTTTGCTATTTCCTCATATATCAATTTATCATCGAAGTCGATGGCGGCAGCATCTTCTTTGCTTCCTGCAAAAAAAATCTTATCGGGTCTTGCCCAGTAAATAGCGGCAAGACACATCGGGCATGGTTCGCAGCTGGTATAAATTTCACACCCGGTAAGCTGGTATGTTTTTAAAACTTTGCAGGCTTTTCGAATAGCTACCACTTCGGCATGCGCTGTTGGATCATTGGTTGAGGTAACATTGTTAACTCCCCTCGCAATGACTTTCCCATCCTTCACCACTATAGCGCCAAAAGGCCCTCCATTCCCTTTTTCAACATTGGCAATAGAAAGGCGAATAGCTTTTTTCATGAATTTGGCAGCATCGTTATTTCCCATAACAAAATTCCTTACTCTTAAAGATAACGATAATGCTTCATCTATGTATAAGGGGGATCGATATTACAGCGACAACGAATCTTTCCAGTTGTTAATTAATTGCTTTTCTATTAAGCCAAGAAATTTCAACGCATCCTGTTTATTTGTGAACTTCATCAGCGCAAACAATTTTCCCCTTCCAAAAGTTCTATTAATATAATTCAACATCGAGCCTGACAATCCATAATTCTCCTGTCCTTGCCAAAAATTTTCAAAAGTCGAAGGAGTTTTATTTTCTTTGATCAACTGTTTTATTCTTTGCAATCGCTTTTCATCTAACTGTCCACTTGCATAAGTTACTAAGCCTTCCTTTTTTGATAACGTCATCTTCTTCGGGTATGGTGTAATTTTCTTCGCTGAATTTTTAATAAGTAGCCCGGCCACCCGTTAAATCAAAAGTGAACCCTGTTGTAAAGCTGTTTTGTTTAGAAACAATATAGGCTGCAAGATTTGATATCTCCTCCAAAGTCCCGCATCTTTTCATTGGTATCTTATCCGTCATATATTTTATCTGTTGTTCGGGTACTTTATTAAGAAGTGGCGTTCTGATCACCGCCGGAGCAATTGCATTTACAGTTATTCCTGTTTCAGCATATTCTTTACCCTGTACCTTCGTCATCCCAATCAATGCTGCCTTTGAAGAAGAATAAGCCAGCATCCTCACATTACCTTCTTTCCCTGCGATCGAGGACATGTGCAGTATCCGACCATAATTCATCTTTAACATATGTGGAAGAACGGCTTTCGATGTATAAAAACAACTCATGAAGTTTAACTCAAATACTCTGTGCAGATCTTCGCTGCTAACTTCATGGCTTAAATCACCAACCACGCCGGTGATTCCAGCACAATTAATCAATATATCGATCTTTCCAAAAGAATGTATTACTTCTTTTATGGCTTTGTCTACCAATGTTTGCTTAGTGATATCGATTGGAAATAATCTTGCTTTTGCTTTATACTTTTTAAATTCTGTTTTCAGTCCTGCTCCGTTAATATCTAATAGTGCAACGCTTGCCCTTGATTTTAATAGTTTTTGAGCAATAGCCAATCCTATTCCAGATGCCGCTCCCGTAATTATTGCCACCTGGCCGTCGAATTGAGCCGTATTTACAGATCCGGGTTGAGAAATTGTTTCACTCTCATTAGAACTATCATCATCTGCAATCTGTTTATTACTTAGAATTTCTTTGTCTGCTACGGTAACTTTTTCCTGATTTTTATTTTTCATAAAATAAATTATTAAAGTGATTTATAGTTGATTAATTAAACCAATATAGCAAGCCAAATTTCTCACATTAATGCAGGGGAAGCATCAATTAATCTATTAAAGATGAATACTTTTTTTAATACCTACTGATTACCCTAACGCTATTTGACTACGAAGTGCGTAAACGGTGCAACATGCGCCTGTAGAAAAACGAGTATCCCAACCAGTGCAGCTAAAGCAATACTGTGAAAAAATACAAAGCGTAATATTTTTCCTTCATGTCCATACCAATTTGTAGCTGTGCTTGCAACAACTATGCTTTGGGCGTCTATCATTTTGCCCATTACACCACCGGAACTATTTGCTGCTGCCATCAACCCTGGATCAATATGAGTTTGTTTTGCTGTAATGGTTTGAAGGCTGCCGAACAAAACGTTTGAAGCGGTGTCAGATCCGGTAAGTGCTACACCCAACCAACCGAGCATCGTTCCAAAAAAAGGATACAACATACCGGTTTTTGCAAGAGCAAGACCAAGAGTAGCATCGGCGCCCGAATACCTTGTCACATACCCAAGTCCTAGCATTGAGGCGATAGTGATTAATGAAAATCTTACCCGCCATAATGTTTGAGCGTAGACTCGTAACATCTGACGAAAAGAAAAGCCAATTATAAGTCCTCCTATGATTGATGCAATAAAAATTCCGCTGCCCGTTGCTGAAAGCCAATTTAATTTATAGATCGCTTCTTCGGGTTCGTTAGGTTTTTCCAGCGTAGGCTCAGGAACAATTGGTGGGGTACGGCTAACCTGGTTATGCAGATAATCAACTTTATATTCAGGCGCTGAGATTGAGTTCAATGATTTCTTGACGGCTGGTAAACCCCAAATCAAAATTAATACAGTCAGCAGGATCCAGGGTAACCAGGCAAAAGCCAATTGTTTCTTTTTTATTTTTTCCTGGGAACCATCAATGACCTCGTTTATGCTATTCATATTCCAAATGGTTTTTGGTTCCCAGAATCGCAGCAATACAATAATAGCAACAAGAGAGCAAACAGCAGAGATAATATCCACTAACCAGGGTCCATGAAAGTTTGAAATCAAAAATTGTGGAATAGCAAAAAACAATCCTGCAACCAATGCCACGGGCCACACACCTAACATGCCGCGAAAGCCTGCCATTGCCCATACTACCCAGAATGGAATGATCAACGAAAAAAATGGAAGCTGTCGTCCAACCATTGCAGAAAGATGTTGCACATCAATTCCAGTTACAGCAGAAAGTGCAATGATCGGGGTACCTAATGCTCCAAAAGCAACCGGCGCTGTGTTTGCGATCAATGAAAGACCGCAGGCAGCAAGAGGCTTAAAGCCAAGTTGAATGAGTATAGCTGCAGTAATAGCGACTGGTGTTCCAAAACCTGCAGCCCCTTCAAAGAATGCTCCAAAAGAAAAAGCGATCAGGATAACCTGAACACGGGGATCTGGGGCAATGGTTCCAAGATGTTTTCTGATAATTGTAAATAAACCTTTGTTTACTGTAAGCTGGTAAAGAAAAATTAAATTAAGAATGATCCAACCGATTGGAAATAATCCGTAGGCTGCACCATAAACAGTTGCTGCACTAACAGAACTGACAGGCATGCGGTAAACAAAAAGCGCAACAAGGATCGCAATCAATAAACCAAAAAGAGCAGCAAAATGAATTTTTATTTTAAACAGGGCAATCGATCCTAACAAAATGATAATTGGAAGCGCCGCCAATACAGTAGATAAAAAGGCGTTGCTTAATGGATCATAATTTTGATACCAGATCTTTTCCATTTAATTTCTCTTTCACTAATATATTCTTTTAATTCTGGAACGAATGTTTCTCCCATCAGGTTTTTGTTAGTCGTTATTTAGAAGTCTATACATATCTGCAAGCATCAATAACATTAATTCACTTCTATGTATGTCCATTTGATCAGCTATTTCAAATTGGTCTTGAATTATGATAGTCAATGTCACCGTCAATTGAAGTGCTTACGCAATGATTTAAACTGAAAAACCATTTAATAAAAAAGTTCAATCGACGTCGTTGAATTCTATTTATGTCGAAAGTTATTGAATCATGCAATTCCTTAGATTCATCAAAATCATTAGCAGTTGGGTTGAAATTAAATAATTACCTGCCAGATCATAAATAAAGCGTAAGAACTGATCATGCGTATTGGAAACGTCAAATTTTTTGGAAATAAAATTTTTCCTCTTGTATCGTTACCTAAGGTAACAAAACCCCCATAAGTTGATAACTTACAGGGGTTTAATGATTTCGTCTTGTAGCCCGTACGAGATTCGAACTCGTATCACCACCGTGAAAGGGTGGTGTCCTAGCCCTTAGACGAACGGGCCTCCTACGCTGATGGTACTGGAAGCAAAATGCCTCTTTGTTTCAGGGGCGGCAAAGATAAGTTTCAACAGTCTGACAACAAAAACATTTTTCAACAAAAAGCCCCGACTAAGTCAGGGCAAGTTCAAAACCGTCCTTCATGGATATAAGTTATTGCTTTGCCAACTCTGATTTTTTGAAGATGTTAGCAACCGCTTTTTGAATTTCTTTATTTGTAAGATTTCGATTATTCACCTCAGCAGTTGTCCAACCCTGCCATACAGTTTTGTCATTTTTTGCATCGATCATTGTTACAGTGATCGTTCCTTCTCTGATCACTTTTTCATAAGATTCATATCCCAAAAATTGAGAAGGATAATAGATCGTTGCGTAACGCCTTGTGTAAGGGTTATATATCAACCTGCTGTAGGGCTGGCTATAAACGGGCTCATTTTGGGGCTTACTTGCTCTCTCTATGAGCACATCATAATCAAGAATTACATCGGGCTTATTTTTTGATTCCCTCCAGCCGATCTTCTCAAATTCTTTTGTTACTGCGCCCCTGATCTTGGATTCAATAAGATCACTCTGATTTTCCAGTTTCCCATTTTCGCCATGCAACCAGGTAAATGTTTTATACTTATTGAAGTTGACGCTTTCGTCTTTTTCAATATGGGCAGAACTTGCACAGCCGGCAAGTAATCCAATGCTCAGCACTGCCACAATTGCTGTTTTCAAATTTATTTTATTCATAGTCTGAGTATTTAAATTTCTCACACTATAAACGCAATTTTACGTCCCGGGTTTATTAATGAGTTGTGAAAAAAAGAAAAAGGAAATGATAAAAGAATCAATGTTGTGGTCAATGAATTATGTCAACCCAATTTCATAATGAATTTCAGGGATGTCAATATCATCAAAACCCTTTCTAAGTAAGCGGTTTTTGAAGTCCAGTTGTACCTGGTATTCTCCATGCACAAGAAAAAGTTTTTTCACTTGTTTTGGATCCTGGCAGGCGAGCCACTGGCTCAGATCTTCATAATCACCATGTGCACTCATGCTACGAATGGATGCCACTTCGGCATGTACCTCATGTACTACGCCAAAAATTCCTACCTCTTTTGCACCTGCCATCAACCTTCCGCCCAACGAATTCGGTTCGCAATAACCGGTAATTAAAATAGTATTTCGGCTATTTTCAATATTGTTGCTGATATGATGTTTTACCCTGCCTGCATCCGCCATTCCACTTGCAGAAATAATAACGCACGGCTCATTGCGAAAATTCAGAAGTTTAGATTGATCTACCGTTTTTATATATTTTAATCCTTTAAAATTAAAAGGGTCACTGTCTGATTGCATTAACTGCTGAATTCTTTTGTTAAAATACCAGGGATATTTTTTTACAACTTCTGTTGCTTCAACACTCAAAGGACTATCCACAAAATAATCAAGATCAGGCAATCTGTTTTCCACTTCTAATTGGTTTAACGCATAAAGTATTTCCTGAGTTCTTCCCACGCTAAATGCCGGCATGATCAATTTTCCTTTTTTCACTATACAAGCCTTTTCGATCCATTGCAGTAACTGGTCAGGTGTTGTAAGATGCTCTTCGTGCAGGCTATTGCCATATGTAGATTCAAGCAAAATAAATTCAGCCTGCGGGAAAGTTTCCGGCGATTTCAAAATAACATCACGGTAACGACCAACATCACCGCTAAAGGAAAGTGTTCTTTGTTGACCATTTTCTTTTACACGCAAATGCACACAAGCACTGCCGATTATATGACCGGCATCTGTAAACATTCCCTGCACATCTTCCAGTACATCAAACCACTGGTTATATTCTACCGTTGCAAAGTGATCCTGCGCTTTTTTTGCATCTTCGATTGTATACAACGGAGTGAGATAAGGCTGTCCTGCTGCCGCCCTTCTTTTATTTTCATACTTAATATCGTCTTCCTGTATTTCGGCGGAATCCTCTAACAAGACTCCTGTTAGTTCTTTGGTTGCAGGCGTACAAAAGATCGTTCCTTTATATCCTTCTTTAGTCAGCTTCGGAATAAGACCACTATGATCAATATGTGCATGAGAAAGAATCATAGCATCAACGGTCATTGGATCAAAACCAAAATAACGATTTAGCGCATTTGTATCTTTTCCCATTCCCTGGAACATACCGCAATCAAGCAATAACTTTTTACCATTTTTAAATGTGAGCAAATGCTTACTTCCTGTTACACATCTTGCCGCGCCGTGAAATGCAATTTTCATTTTTCTTTTTTTGCTTTAAATGACCATGTAATAAAAAATTCTGCCACCAACTCCCCTGCTCTATTTTTACCGATCGTTTTTGCTCTTATTGTTTTTCCTTCCCCCGATTCAATAGCATCTTCGATGCTCTTTTTTATTTGCAGTCCATCTTCACAAACAAATGCAGTTTTATCAATTGCTTTTTTAAAATATTCTCCCTCGGTTTTTACCACCAGCATACTTACTGATGGCTTTCTTTTATATAAATGTCCTAATGCCAATGCACCGGTGCTCATTTCTGCTGCCATGCTTAAACAGGCAAAATAGGTGCTGCGAAAAGGATTTTGGGAAAACCATTTGAAGGGAACGGTTACTTCGCATTTATTTTCATCAAGACTTTTCACTCTTACACCGGAAAAATAAGCACTCGGTAATTTAGAAAGTAAAAACATCCTGAACTTTAAAGGACTTATCATCTGTTTGGAAAATAATTGAAAGTTTGATTCCATTATTGCTCTTTATATTGTGAGGGGTCTAATGCTTTTTTGCTCCATTCGTTAAAAAATGATTTTACTTTTTCCCGCTCATAGGACGTTTTTCCATCTTCAAGATACCATGAATTTTGAGTATGCAGCAGGTTTCCTTCACCATCCAGTATTAAAAAAACCGGAAATCCAAAACGTTGTGGGAAATTGTATTTCGTTAAAAGCTTTGCATTATAATTTTCTTTGCTGTAATTCAAGTGATAAACTACATAATTCGCATTCATTAATGAATCAAGTTGGGCATCTTTTGCAACATACTCATGAAACCTGGCACACCAAATACACCAATTGCCGCCGATTTGTATTAGAACATTCTTGCCGGAACTTTTTGCTTCGCTTACTGCCTTGGCAATTTCCATCTCTGCTTTTTCATCTGGTTTGTACAGGTTGAATTTTTTCATGTCCTGAGAAAAGGTTACAAAAGAAATAGACACAAAAAAATACAGGAACAATGTTCTTATTAAATGAATCATATGTTTTTAAAAAAGAAACTCTAAATGTTTGAATGGGATCAACTTTTTTATAAATCAAATATTGGATAAAAGTACAGAATGATTTATCTTTTGCCTCCAGAATAATTTCGAAATACTTCTAAAACAACGCCACCGAACATGAAACTGCTAAAAAAAATCCTGAAATGGACAGGCATTACTATTTTAAGTATAGTGATCATTTTTGTGATCATTGTTTTTGCTTTGCAAAACAAAAAATTTAATGCTCCTTTCCCGAATCTGCACGCAATTAATGATAGTGCCACAATAGCAAGAGGAAAATATCTTGCGTATGGTCCGGCGCATTGTTCAGCGTGTCATGTACCCGCCGCTGATCAGCAAAAAGTAATCAATGGTGAAGAGATACCATTCAAAGGAGGATTGGAATTTGCATTACCTATCGGAAAATTGTATTCAAAAAATATTACTCCCGATGATGAAACAGGTATTGGTAAAGTTGCTGATTCAGTCCTGGCAAGATCGCTTCGCTATGGTGTAGCCCGTGATGGCCGTGCACTTTTTGATTTTATGCCGTTTCATAATTTAAGTGATGAAGATCTCATAGCCGTGCTTTCTTTTTTGAGAGCACAACCTGTAGTAAAAAATGAAGTGCCAGACAATAGACTTAATTTTCTCGGAAAAGCAGTAAAAGCATTTTTGATAAAGCCCGTTGGACCAGATGGTGACCTAAGCAAATCAGTAAGCCAGGATACAACAGCAGAATACGGAAAATATCTTGCTCATTATGTAACGAACTGCAAAGGTTGTCATACCAATCGAAGTCTTATGACAGGGGCCTATATAGGGCCTGAATTTGCTGGTGGATTAAAGTTAGAAGCCACAGATGGTTCCTATTGTATGACGCCCAACCTTACGCCAGATAAAGAAACCGGAAGGATGACCAATTGGACCGAAGAACAATTTATTGCGAGATTCCGGGTAAAGAAAGCAATCCCAACATCTGATATGCCCTGGGATCAGTTTAGAAAAATGAGTGATAATGATCTGAAAGCAATTTATAAATACCTGAAGAGCCTGGAGCCAATCAAAAATGATACAGGCCCAACTTATGTAGCTGGAAGAACTGTAAAAAAATAATTCAATAAAAATCAGAGAACTTGTAGTTGGTTTTTTAAAAGATCATCCATCTCATCTCTTTTACGAATAAGATAAGCCTCGCCATCTTTTATCATTACTTCAGCAGGTCTAAATCTTGAATTGTAATGTGATGACATCTCAAAGCAATAGGCGCCGGCATTTCTAAAAACAAGATGATCACCTTCATGTACTTCGGGTAGTGGACGATCTTCAGCAAATGTGTCGGTCTCACAAATGTTTCCAACTACATTATAGTTTCTTTTTTCCCCTGCAAGGTTCGAAATATTTTCTATTTCATGATAAGCTCCGTAAAACATTGGCCTGATCAGATGGTTGAGTCCGCTGTTTACGCCGGCAAAAATTTTATTACCTGCATTCTTAATAACATTTACTGCGGTTATAAAATAACCCGCCTCGCTTACAATGAATTTTCCCGGCTCAAACCAAACCTGGAAATGACGTTTATATTCTTTTTCAAACCAGTCAGACTCTTCTCTTACTTTTTTACCAAGTAAGGGAATATCAGTTCCCTCCTCACCAGGCATATAAGGCACCTTGAATCCGCCACCAAGATCGAGTACTTGCAGATCAGGAAAATGTTGTGCTACTTCAAACAAAACTTCGATTCCTTTTGCAAATACTTCAACATCCTTTATTTCACTGCCGGTATGAATGTGCAATGTCCGAATATATAAACTGGTTTCATTAACAACATCCAATACCTCCTTGATACTTTCAAGTGGTACGCCAAATTTGCTATCAACATGCCCTGTAGAAATTTTCAGATTGCCGCCAGCCATAATATTCGGGCGCAAGCGAATGCCGACAGGATAACTATGTCCAAATTTTTTACCGAATTTCTTTAGATTGGAAATACTGTCGATATTAATATGAACTCCAAGGTTTTTTGCTTCTTCTATTTCTTCAAACGCAATATTGTTTGAGGTATATAAAATATTCTGTGGTTCAAACCCGGCTTTCACTGCCAGCTTTACTTCATTAATGGAGCTGCAATCGATATTGCAACCAATGGAAAGAATGTATTTAAGAATATTAATATTGGTTAATGCTTTTGCAGCATAAAAGAACTTCGAATCCACACCGTCAAAAGCTGTCAATAATTTATCATACTGTTCTTTTATTCGTTCAGCATGATAAACATATACTGGAGTGCCGAATTGCCTGGCAATTTTTTCTAATTGTTCCGGGGAAAGTTGTTGCGACATGTTGGCGAAGATAAGAAGCGGCGCTGATGGTTAAATTGCTGAATGGATAAATTGTTTGGCTGAAACGAATAACAACAATTTATCAATTTAACAATAAAGCAATTTGTGTTTAACTCTCTTCCCCCTCCTGCTCATCTTTATTCTCAATCAATTCACCGCTTTCCGTTACTGCAAGATTAGTCGGTTCTCCTGGAGATGCAGGCGTAGCTTCGGCTTCTTTATTAACAGATTCAGAAATGAAATCCGCTCCAGTAACAATAGTAGGTTCGATCATTTGTTCGGCCAATACTTCTTTGATCTTTGGCAGATCGTCCGGTGAGTTGATCCCGAAATAATCCATGAAACTTTTTGAAGTAGCATATACCAATGGATGTCCGGGCATGGTTTCATTACGACCGCTGATAACAATAAGCTCTTTCTCCAATAATTTCTGAATTGCATAATCAGCACTTACTCCTCTTATCGCTTCCACCTGGCCTTTTGTGACTGGTTGTTTATAAGCAATAATGGAAAGCGTTTCCATTGCTGCAGCGGAAAGTTTTTTCAAAAACTTGTCGCCATTCAATTGAGCAATGGTTTTATGGTATTCTTTTTTAGTAAGAAATTGCCAGCCGCCGCCACTTTGTATTACTTCGAAAGGATAAAACTCTGCTTTGTATTTTTCAACAATTCCTTCTAAGGATGTTTCTACCTGGTCAAGCGAAACTTTTTCTTCCATAAAAGAAAAGGCATTATTGGCAAGATCAACGATCTCAATTGTGGTTAAGGGCTTATCACTTGCAAAGATCAAAGCTTCAATATGCGGTATCAGGTTATTAATTTCCATAAACCCCAAAACCCCTAAAGGGGCTTTTAGCTCACTCCATTCAAACTTAACAAATGAAATGAGTCAGTTAATAAAATTGTTAATTAAAGAACTAAAGATACAAGAGTGCGACCCTTTTCTCCGCTTGGGGTAAACTATCACGCAATTGTTCAATAATGAATAGAACCCTGAATGGAGCGTCGCAACGAAAATACAATCAGGGAACTAAAGCTGGTAACACAATTATCAACATACTGTTAAGTGAGACACAAAAAAATAAAGTATATAAGATCTAAGTCTCCGCTTCAGAGGACAGGGGTTTATCCCTGCAATGCCGCTGCCCCACTTACGATCTCAGTCAATTCAGTCGTGATCGCAGCCTGTCTTGCACGGTTATAAGAAATTTTCAATGAACGCAGTATTTCATTGGCGTTATCGCTTGCTTTATCCATCGCGGTCATTCTTGCACCGTGTTCAGATGCATTAGAATCAAGAACGGCTTTATATAATTGTGTGTTGAGAATTTTCGGCATCAACTCGGCGATCAACTCCTCTTTTGAAGGATCATAGATAAAATCAGCTTTTGTAGCACCAGCCTTTGCTTCTACTTTCGGAATAGGTAAAAATCTTTCCACTTCAAACTTCTGTGTAGCTGCATTCTTAAACTGGCTATAAATAACTTCCACTATATCAAATTCGCCTGCCCCAAAACTTTTCATTGCAGCCTGCGCAGCTTTCTGCACACTTTCAAAATTCAGGTTGAGAAAAATATCTTTATAGGCATTCGATACATTGAAACGGGATTTCAAAAAATGCTCATACCCTTTTTTGCCAATGCTCCAGATGGTAACATTCCCTTTCTTAAATTGATCAGGATATCTTTCGTTGATAGTAGCTTTTGCAAGTTTGATCAGTGTTGCATTGAATGCACCACAAAGTCCACGATCACTCGTAATAACGATCAGTAACACTTTTTCAACTGGTCTTTCTGATGCAAGTGTCATTCCGGTACCGCCACCAGCATTGCTCACAATATTGCTCAGCATTTCCTGCATTTTTTTAGCATAAGGACGCATTTGTATAATGGCATCCTGGGCACGGCGCAGCTTAGCAGCACTCACCATCTTCATTGCCTTGGTGATTTGCTGCGTACTTTGTACTGACTTGATACGGTTGCGAACTTCTTTTAATTGACCAGCCATTTTGAAAAGTTGAAAGTTAAAAGTTGAAAGTTAAAAGTAGGCTCCTTTAACGCCAACTGAAATCGGCCGCAAAAGTACGGGCTTGAGGGTAAAAAACCAGAAGATTCTTGAAAAGAAACTAACTACAATTTCACTGCCTCTTTCAACTGAAAATCTCTTTTTAATCCGTAGGTTATCATAAACTTTCCGCCTTCTTTTGTCGGTCTTTTAAGTGGCAACACCTGCTCTCTAAAAAATTGAAGGTGAATAGGGCCATTTATCAAAGCAGAAAGCCGGTCCGCCCTGATCACAAGGCGGCCATTCTTTACGGTATCAACATCATTAATATCCCTACTTGTAAATGAAGTATCGGTCAATATCACACTCAGGTAATCAACGGGATCAAGTCCTTTGAAACTGAAAATGAGATCGCCACGGCTCAAAGTTGAAGGAACATCAGGATCAAGAGTAAAAGGCCTGAATTCAAATTCTTCGTTGTATTCTTTTTTATTCAGATCGGTAAAGCTGATCGTATGCTTACCGGCAAATGAACTGATCGGTCTCTGCACTTCATAATATGCACCGGTGACTTTGGCGCTATCGACTTTTAGTTGTTCTCCATCAAGAAGCACTTTGCTGGGTTCATCTAATACCAGTGTTGTTCCGTTTTTGCCACCCATCCGGTATTGCAAGTTTACAGTCACATCTTCTTTACCTTCTTCTGCCCATATCTCATAATCAAAAAACACCGCATCAGGGTTAACATCTTTACTATTTTCAATTTCATCACTGGTACAGGAAAAAATAAAAACCAATGACACCAGAAAAATATCTTTCAACCCAAATTGATACTTCATACAAATATTTATTGTTAATACCGATCCTTTGAGCAAAGTTCCCTAATGAAATGATAAACCGGGGAATTAAATTTAGAAGTCTTCCGTTTTTTCGCCCAGCAAAATTTCCACAATATATTCATCGCCATTTTTTCTCAACCTGAGCCAAACTTTAAAATCATCGAAGTCACTGCTGCCCCCCGAAATTGTAAATGCGGATTCTGTTTTATCTTTAGAAGTGTCGGGTGGTATAACTTTTCCCGTCAGCTTTTGTTTGCCAGTAAGAAAAGAATTTGAAATAACTGTTAATTGTAATTGAGTGGCCAGCTCATTGTATTTTGCTTTAGCTTTTGCAGCATCTTTTGTTCGTAAAAATTTCGAATAAAAGAAACTGTTTTCATCGAAATCCTCGGCTATTAAATTTTTACCCAGGCTACCAGGCATATTAACAAGGCTATAAGTGAATGTCAGCACTGCATCTTCGTCAATCTCCTCTATCTCGTTTAATACATCTTCTTCCAGCACAATATCTCCATTGATATTGTCAAAAAAATCCGGGTAAGATTTGATCGCAGAGTTTAATCCTTCAGCAAAATTTTTAGGATTTCCTGAAATAATTTCTCCCGATGCGGTCGTTACCGATGTGAGTTTCGTCACTACACCGTTTTCCCAAACTCCCACTGTTAATCTTCCATTTGATTCAAGCCTGTAACCATTTCCGTTAATTCTTCCTTTTAAATAATCACCTACAAACATGGTTCCCTGGTCATTAAAAAAATATGATTTGCCTGTAAATTCACCATTTACGGCACCCCCATAATAAGCAGTTTGCTTTGAGAGGTCAATATCCAGTATTTGTTGGCCATTCAAAAAATCATTCGCATAATTTCCTTCGGAATAATATTTTTTATATTTAAAACCATAACAATATCCTGAAGCCCCCTTTTCATTTAAAGAGCCCCAAAAACGGGTGCTGTCTCCAATGATTATCCCGCTTTTCAAATGTCCGCTAACATAATAACCAAAATAACGTTTACTTTTTTTCAGATCGTAATAATAAGAAGAGTCAACAAGCAAATTATCGCGGTTTGTAGGCCCTGCGAGTATATGGTCGTTTGTAGCTTCTGCGATCAACGATGGGGATTTTAAAAAACTTGTGAATGAAGGCGGGCCGGCTTGCACCCACTGATCGTTATGCCACTCTCCTTCATAAAGTTGTTTTGTTTTTATTTCATACTGATAACCCATCCCATTTTTTTTATCATCCTGATAGTTTACATCACTTATTACAGAACCGTCTGCAAATATTTGAAAACCGCGACCATTTAGTTTATCATTGTAAAAGCCACCCATGATCATTCCGTTATCTTTATAAAACAAAATGCCCTTGCCATCTTTTACTCCGTTGACAAAATCGCCAATATATAAGACTCCTGTTTCGCTTAAGAAAGATCCTTTACCATTTAGTTTTCCTTTCTTCCATTCACCTGTAAGAAATGCTCCGTTATTAAAAAACATCGTTCCCTTACCATTATACATTCCATTCATAAAACTTCCCACATATCTTAGTACATTACCCGACTTATATTTAGCAACACCCATTCCGTTGGGCTTTCCATCTTTTATTTCGCCCGTATAGGTATAAGAAACATCCCATCCATCTTTGAGGTTTTCAATTTTTTTTACATCCTGGGCAAATAAAATTGCTGGGACAACTACAAAAAAAAGAAAGGTGGGGGTCTTTTTCATTTTGATTTAATTGGTGGTTTGCAAATTAAGGTTCCTAACAGTAAAAACGATGACGTACAATAAATATTCGAATTGGATCATTCTTTAAGAGTCAACCCGGATAATATGGCAAGCAAGACCAGAGATTTATACATTCGGGTTGATGAAGGTTAGTTAAAGAAAATTTAAGAAGCACAAACCAGTAGAGACTCTTCAAGCTATGGATTTCATATCTGTTTTCACCCGCTGTTTGGGAATGCGGGTTATCTTACTCCTGAACAAGAAGCCTTATCTTTGCCACCCCCGATAGAAATCGGGGCAAGCTCTGTCAATTTGGCTCATAAGTTATTGTAGCACTTTATTTGACAGCACTCTAAACCTCGTTTATTGGGATTTAGAATACAGAACCCTAATCAAAGAATATTATGAGTTTTTTTTCGAAACTTTTTGGCGGCAGCAAATCGGAAAAGGATGTAAAAAAGATCCAACCTTTCGTCGCAGAAATCAACAAGCATTTTGACTCTTTTCAATCGTTCACGAATGATCAGCTGCGCAATAAAACGCAGGAATTTCGTCAACGAATAAAAGATCATCTTACAGCAATTGACAACGAAATTTCTTCGGCTAATAAAAGAGCGGAAGAACTTCAATTCAATGACCTCCTTGGCAAAGATGCCATTTACCAAGAAGTAGATAAATTAAAAAAAGACAGGGATAAAAAAATTGAAGAAGCTCTTGAAGAGATCTTACCTGAAGCCTTTGCTGTTGTAAAAGAGACTGCAAGAAGATTTAAAGAAAATACCGAGATCGTGGCTACTGCTACACAGATGGATCGTGACCTGAGTGTAGAAAAAGAATATGTAAAGATCGATGGCGATCGATCTATTTTTAAAAATTCATGGACTGCAGCTGGTGGAGCGGTTACCTGGAACATGGTGCATTATGATGTACAGCTGATAGGTGGAGTGGTTTTGCATCAGGGAAAGATTTCTGAAATGGCAACAGGTGAAGGTAAAACTCTTGTTTCTACATTACCTGCCTATCTGAATGCATTGGCTGGTGAAGGAGTGCATATTGTAACAGTTAATGATTACCTGGCTCGCCGTGACCAGGAATGGAACGGAACTATTTTCGAATGGCTCGGTATTACTGTTGATTGCATTGATAAACACCAACCAAACAGCGATGACAGGAGAAAAGCTTATCTCGCTGACATCACTTACGGTACTAATAATGAATTTGGTTTTGATTATCTCCGTGATAACATGGTTCATTCGCCTGAGGAAATGGTACAACGCAAACATCATTTTGCAATGGTGGACGAAACGGACAGCGTTTTGATCGATGATGCAAGGACTCCTTTGATCATTTCCGGTCCAATACCAAAAGGTGATGACCAGCAATATCATATTTTAAAACCAAGGGTGCATCAATTAGTTGAAGCGCAGGAAAGAATTGTACGCGGTAACCTCAATGAAGCAAAAAAGAAAATCGCTGAAGGTGACGATGATCCGAAAAGTGGCGGCCTTCATTTATTCAGAGCTCATCGTGGTTTGCCAAAATACGGGCCGACCATTAAATATTTGAGTGAGCCAGGTATTAGGGTAAAAATGCAGAAGACTGAAAATTATTATCTCGCCGATCAGCAAAAAGAAATGCCGAAAGTGGATGACGAGTTGCTTTTTTATATTGATGAAAAAAATAATTCGGTTGATCTTACAGATAAAGGCATTGCCATGATCACCAAAACCGGTGAGGATCCTGAATTTTTCGTGTTACCTGATATCGGTGTCCGGTTAGCAGAAGTAGAAAGAACTTATTCCAACCCGGATGAAAAGATGCATCATAAAGAAGAAGCATTAAATGATTTTCGTGTAAAGGCTGATCGCATACACACAGTGCAACAACTTTTAAAAGCCTACACATTATTTTCAAAAGATGTTGAGTATGTAGTAATGGATGGAGCCGTAAAAATTGTAGATGAACAAACAGGTCGTATCCTTGATGGAAGAAGATATTCTGATGGCTTACACCAGGCTATTGAAGCAAAAGAAAATGTAAAGATCGAGGCAGCTACACAAACGTATGCTACCATCACACTGCAAAATTATTTCCGCATGTATCATAAGCTGGCCGGTATGACCGGTACCGCGGAAACGGAAGCAAAAGAGTTGTGGGATATTTATAAATTGGACGTTGTTACAATTCCTACTAATCTCCCGATGGTTCGAAAAGATCACCAGGATCTTGTTTATAAAACCAAAAGAGAAAAATATAAATCATCAATTGATGAAATAGAAGCATTGCGTAATGCAGGAAGGCCTGTGCTTGTTGGTACTACTTCTGTTGAAGTAAGTGAATTGTTGAGTAAGATGTTACAGGTTAAAAAGATCCCGCACAATGTTTTGAATGCGAAACAACATGCCCGTGAAGCGCAGATAGTTGCTGAAGCTGGTTTACCCGGAGCAATTACGATCGCAACTAACATGGCTGGTCGTGGTACTGATATCAAACTTGGACCCGGTGTAAAAGAAGCTGGTGGTTTAGCGATCATTGGTACTGAGCGTCATGATAGTCGTCGTGTAGACAGGCAGCTTCGTGGTCGTGCAGGAAGACAAGGTGACCCCGGTACTTCACAGTTCTATGTCGCATTGGAAGATGACCTGATGCGCATGTTCGGCAGTGAACGTATTGCAAAGATCATGGATAAGCTTGGTTATAAAGAGGGTGAAGTGATACAGCATAGCATGATCACATCGAGCATTGAAAGAGCACAGAAAAAAGTGGAAGAAAATAATTTTGGCATCCGGAAAAGATTGTTGGAATATGACGACGTGATGAATAAGCAACGGAACGTTGTTTATGGCAAACGCCAGCATGCTTTGTTTGGAGAACGCCTGGCGCTTGATATTGATAATGCATTTTCCGTCGTTGCAGAAGGATTGATCGCCACTTATCGGGAGCAAGAGGATTATGAAGGTTTCAAACTGGATTGCATTGTGAATTTTGGAATGGATACCAAAATTGAGAAAGAAGAGTTTTTAAAAGCAGATGAAAATTCATTGATAGAGAAATTATACAATGAAGCCACCGAAAATTACGATCACAAAAAAGAAGAGCTGAAAAAACAATCATTACCTGTTTTTAAAAATATTCGTGTATCACAAGGCAATCATATCGAAAATGTAGTAGTGCCTTTCAGTGATGGTCGCAAGATCATCAATGTACTGACCAACCTTCAAAAAACACTTGATACCGGTGGCCAGGAGCTTTGTGATGCGCTTGAACGTCACATTACACTTTCTGTTATTGATGATTCATGGAAAGAACATCTGCGTGCAATGGATGATCTGAAACAAAGTGTGCAGACCGCTTATCTTGAACAAAAAGATCCATTGGTCATTTATAAAATGGAAGCGTTCAATTTGTTTAAGAACATGGACAGTGAAACGAACAGGAATATTGTTTCGTTTATGTGTCACGCCGCATTACCACAACAGGAACAACAAGCTCCGTTGCGCGAAGGACATCGTGAAAAAACCGATCTCAGTAAATTAAGAGCAAATAAAGAAGAGATCGATACAGCAGGACAGGATTATGCAGCAAATGAAAAAGATTATTATGACCCATCCGGCACTGCTGTAAAACAACAACCAATAAAAGTAGCGCCGAAGATCGGCAGGAATGATCCTTGTCCATGTGGAAGTGGAAAGAAGTATAAAAACTGTCACGGAAAGGAAGCATAGTCGGTTGTCGTACTGGGCGAAGCGAAGGATAATAAATAATAATTAAAGCATTCATGAACATGGATGCTTTTTTAGTTCGTGTAAGTTATATACATCTTCACTCAAGTACTTTTCATTGATAATCGTTAAATTTGAAAAAGGCAATCATTGCACATAAAATGAGACATGAACCCATTTTTTCAAAAGGTCATAATAGACAGTGTTCTTCGCAATAAGAAACAACTTTCGGAAAAACCGAATTATTCTCCATATGAATTTGCAAAAGCCTATCGTGAGTTTAAGATTTCAGTTCTTGCCTTTTTAAGAGATATCATTTTTATTTCACTCGGAATTCTTTCAGCAGCTTTCGGGCTTAAGGGTTTTTTGATCCCCAATAATTTTATTGATGGCGGCGCAACAGGTATTGCTCTCCTGATAAGGCAATTAACAGGAGCAAGACTTGGGGTGATGCTTATTTTAGTGAATATCCCGTTCCTGCTTTTAGGAGTTGGGGTGATCGGAAAAAATTTTGCAATAAAAGCCACATTGGCAATTACCGGTCTTGCTTTGGCAGCAGCATTTATCAATTTGAAACCTATAACTGATGACAAATTGCTTGTAGCGGTCTTTGGCGGATTTTTTCTTGGCGCAGGTATTGGACTTACTATTCGTGGCGGCGCTGTTATTGATGGCACTGAAGTAGTGGCTCTTTATCTGAGTAAGCGATTCGGAACAACCGTTGGCGATATTATCACAATCATAAACGTTATGATTTTCGGCATAGCAGCTTATTTTATTTCAATTGATGTTGCATTATATGCAATGGTTACATACCTGGCTGCCTCTAAAACAGTTGATTTTGTAATTGAGGGCATCGAAGAATACACCGGCGTCACTATCATTTCATCACATAATGAAGAAATAAAAGAAATGATCATCAACAAACTTGGCCGTGGTATCACGGTGTATAAAGGCAAAGGCGGTTTTGGTAAAATGGGACATACTGATGATAAAAATATTATTTATACAGTGATAACAAGACTTGAGATCAGCAAGCTGAATACAGAAATTCAGAAGATCGATCGTAATGCATTTGTGGTGATGACAACCATCAAAGACATCAAAGGCGGCATGATCAAAAAAAGAAGATTGACGCATTAACCGATACCGTTACTGAAATTAATTCCCGTTTATTTATATCTTTAGCTTGGTCAACAAAACTGTTTATGTATCAAAACACCAAGCGAAAGGTTCATATACTACTACATCCCGAACTGGGCGAATCAAAAGCTGATAAGTTTGTTAACATTTTCATTATTACATTGATCATATTAAATGTAATTGCTGTAATGGTAGAGACCATTGACCCCGTTCACGATAGATACAAAATATATTTTAATTGGTTTGACAGGATCTCAGTGTACATATTTACTATAGAATACGTTTTAAGAGTATGGAGTTGCACACACGACCCAAGATATAGAGGCAGTATTAAGGGGCGAATAAAATACATGTTAAGCCCCGGAGCCATTATTGACTTACTTGCTTTTCTGCCTTTTTACATTCACCTTATTACGGGCCCAGGAAGTCTTGATCTCAGAACACTTCGGATACTCCGCTTAATGCGTCTTTTCAGGTTATTCAGACTTACCGCTTATACCAGGTCTGCACAAATGATCTTCAATGTTTTTAAATCAAGGATTAATGAATTGGTATTAAGTTTTATAATGGTTGTTTTTTTAATAATCATCGCATCATGTCTCTTATATTTTGCAGAGCATAATTTACGACCAGATCTTTTCTCCAGTATACCTGCGACAATGTGGTGGGCAGTCGTAACGCTTACTACTACCGGCTATGGTGATATGTATCCAATTACTACTATCGGGAAAATTCTCGCTGGTATCATCATGTTAACGGGTGTGGCCCTATTTGCTCTACCTGCTGGTATTATTACTGTCGGCTTTCTTGAAGAATTTAGATCTATCAAGAAATACAAAGGTCGCAACTGCCCGCATTGTGGAATGCCATTAGATGAACAACATCGTCACGAGGATGACGAAACCAACGAGGCTACAAAACCAGTTTAGATCATAAAAAAACCGTCTCGCGAAAGCGAAACGGTTTTTTAATACTCTTAATTAATTTATTAAAACGCTTTTGTTGGTGCAGTCGGTTTCAGGTTGTATTTTTTATTGAACCTGTCATTAAGCAATTTGTGCTTATCAGTCAGATCCACTTCTCTTCCTTGTATCAAAGCATCAGTTACTTTACTTGTTCTCATATCAAGCAGATCTCCTTCGCTGATAACGATGTTTGCATCTTTACCCACCTCAATACTTCCTGCTTTATCAGACACACCCAT
>DASTZB010000096.1:0-12068 GCA_035764525.1 Chitinophagaceae bacterium
TTTTTGTAAGGTCCTTTGAAAAGTTCTTTCATTAAGATCTAATTTATTCAATATAGCAGATAAAATTTCTGTACCCGGATTGCACATTATTTCGTCAGTGGCATATTTAATGATTTCACACTCTTTATTATTCTGCTGCAGTTGATGAATTAATAAATTGTCAAGCACTTCTATTTTCTGTTGTGTTGATACTGCATAAACTAGTTGTGTTCTGAGTGCATTTGTTTTATGAGGGTTCCAAATAGAAAGATCAACAGGATCGTCGATTAGTTTTTTGGCCCGAACATTAAATACTGTTGATAACGCAAATGGCTTAAAGAAATAAGCTATGATAGTTGTGTCATCATTGATCGTCCAGGAATCTGCTGTGGTCGATCTTCCAAACAGGGTTGTTCGTAAAACAATTTCATTATCCGATTTATCTTTTTCAGTCCGGCAAAGTAAAGCAGGCATTGCATTGGTGACAAGTGGCAGTTGTTCAGCATCTGGTTGAGAAAAACCTTCCAGTATCAAAACTGTTCTTACATATTCTGATAATAACTGATGTGGTTTTTGATACCAGTATTTCATTCGGGAGATGATTTTGTAAGCTTACAGCCAACATAAATATACACAATGGCTAAGTATTGCCTTTTGCTTTTGATTCAGTAATTTCCGGCCTTATTAAAACACTGTATGAGAAAACTTTTATCTGCCTTTTGTTTTTTGCTTATCGCAAATTATTTCAACGCACAGGACCTGAAATACTATTTACCGGATTCTGTTACCTACAATCCATCTATTCCCAAACCAAAGGATATCATTTATCATGAAGTAGGAGAGTGGCATATTACACATGACAGGTTAGTAAATTATATGAAGGCGATAGCAACAGCGGCACCAGATAGAGTAAAGCTGGAAACAATGGGTTTTACTTATGAAGGACGTCCGCAGGTATTATTGATTATTACTTCTCCGAAAAATCAGCAAAGGCTGGAAGAAATAAGACAGCAACATGTAAAACTTACTGATCCTTCACAATCTGCTTCTGTAAATATTGATAACATGCCGATCGTTGTTTGGATCGGGCATTCGATTCATGGTAATGAATCAAGTGGTGCTAATGCAAGTTTATTGACTGCTTATTATCTCGCTGCAGCACAGGGGAAACAAATTGATGAATTACTGGATAATGTTGTGATTTTATTTGATCCTTCATTTAATCCTGATGGACTGCAACGTTTTTCAACCTGGGCCAATCAACATAAGAGTAAAAATTTAGTGAGTGATCCGAATTCAAGAGAGTTTAATGAAGTTTGGCCCGGTGGTCGCTTCAATCATTACTGGTTTGATCTGAATCGTGATTGGTTGCCGGCCGTGCATGTAGAAAGCCAGAATCGTTTGGCGTGGTTTCATAAATGGAAACCAAATATTCTGACTGATCATCATGAACAGGGAAGCAATGCCACTTTCTTTTTTCAACCGGGTGTAGCATCAAGAGTAAATCCATTGACGCCGGAAAAAAACCAGGAGCTTACCGCTAAACTTGCAAAATTTCACGCGGCATTTTTAGATCGCATTGGGTCATTATATTTTACCAAAGAAAATTATGATGATTTCTATTATGGCAAGGGATCAACATACCCCGATGTACAAGGCTGCATCGGAATTTTATTTGAACAAGCAAGCTCAAGAGGCCATTTGCAACAAACATCTAATGGGCTATTAAGTTTTCCATTTACAATAAGAAATCAATTTGTAACTGCGCTATCAACTTTGGAAGGGGCAAAGGCATTGCGTAAAGATTTTTTAGAATATCAGAGAGATTTCTTTAAACAGTCATCAAATCGTGCGGCTGCATTTGCTACTAAGGCGTATGTATTTGGCGACAAAAATGATAAGGCAAAAACATTTGAGTTTGCTACTATGCTAAAACGTCACTTGATTGAAATAAATGAATTGCCTGATGGTTGGAATGATAAAGATTTTGAAAAAGGAGCGGCATTCATAGTTTCATTGAACCAGGCACAACATAGTTTAATAAGAGGCATTTTCGATAAAACACTGGACTATAAAGACAGTTTGTTTTATGACATCACCGCATGGACAATGCCACTTGCGTTTGGATTACCTTATAAAGAATTAACAACTGCACCAAACCTTGGCGCAAAAGTTGAATCATTAAATTTTCCAAAAGGTGAAATTATTGGTGGCAGATCAAATTATGCATACCTGCTTGAATGGGATGAACTATATGCGCCGGCTGCAGTGAATGAAATGCTGACTTCAGGCCTGCTTATAAAAGTTGCAACCAATACTTTCGAAATGCAGGCAGCAGGAGCAAATAAGAAATTTGATTACGGGACAATTCTTATTCCTGTGAATCAACAAAAAGATAATCCGGAAACAATAGCAAATAAAATTAGTGTAGTAGCGGAAAAATATCGTTTAAAAGTCTATGCCGTAACAACAGGTAACGTAAATACTGGTAGCGACCTGGGAAGTGCAAGGTTTGCTCCTGTTACCAAGCCCAATATTGCAATGATGGTTGGTCCCGGTGTGAATGCAACAGACGCGGGTGAAGTATGGCATCTGCTTGATCAGCGAATGAACATGCCTTCTACTCATCTTGAAATATCTATTTTTAATCGTGTCGATCTTGCTCAATACAATACGTTGATAATGGTCGGAGGTAGTTATCCTGATCTCAATAAGGATAAGCTAAAAGCGTGGGTGCAAGGTGGTGGTACCTTAATATTAACTGAGGAAGCGGTAACCTGGTCTGCACAGAATGGGATCAGTGAGGTGAAATTTAAAAAAGCTAAATCGCCAACTGACAGTACACAAAAACTTACTTATACAGATCGACCGGAGATAGAAGGAGCGCAGCAAATATTTGGAGCCATCTTCGGTGCGGATGCAGACATGACTCATCCGCTGGCTTATGGGTATAATCAAAAAACTATAAGCCTGTTTAAAGCCAATAAAGTTTTCATGGAGAAAAGTAAGAACCCTTTTGCCACTCCTTTTTATTATGGAAGCAAACCATTACAAAGCGGTTGGGTAAGCAGGGAAAATTTAGATGCCATAAAGAATTCTGCTGCTGTAATTGTAAATACTGTGGGCAATGGAAGAGTGATAAACATTGGGGACAATCCCAACTTCCGTGCATTTTGGTTGGGTGGCAGTAAACTTTTTATGAATGCGATTTTCTTCGGAAGAATTATTGATGCAGCGAGTGCCCGCACTGATGAATAATATTTTGGCATCCGTCAAACGTGAAACGGGAAAAGTGAAACGACGTTCTTTCACGTTTGACGTTTCACTTTTCACCATACCTAAATAGGATTACCAGACCTTGAACGGAGCGTCGCAACAAAAGCCAAATAGTTATCCCCAAGCAGGGCACATAAAAAATTACCTCGAAAGTAGTATTGACTTCGGCCACCAAATAACCTTAAATTGCACTCGTTAATAATTTTTACGTACGATTTAAAATTGAGCACTATGATTAAGTTACAAATTATCGGAAACCTCGGCAAAGATTGCGTGGTTAACACAGTTAATGGTAAAAATGTAATCAACTTTACCGTTGCACACACAGAAAAGTATCGTGATTCACAAGGCAACAACCAGGAAAAAACTACCTGGGTTGATTGTGCCTATTGGACTGACAAAACAGCCATTTCTCCTTACCTTACAAAAGGAAAACAGGTGTACGTGGAGGGAACTCCTGAAGCCCGTTCATTCCAGCGTAATGATGGCACTCCCGGTTCATCTCTTTCCTTAAGAGTTCGTGAAATTCAATTGCTCGGTGGCAAAGGCGACGGCAATGCCGTTAGTTCTTCTGCACCTTCTATGGCTGCTGTTCCTTCAGCAGGCGATATGACTGATGCAAGCGATGATCTTCCGTTTTAATTGATGATCGAAATCGTCTATAAAATGCCTCCGGAAACGGGGGCATTATTATTTTATAAGTTTTCTTAACTTGAGCTACTCACAAATTAAAATTGCTTCCTATGTCATCACGCCGAAAATTTTTACAAAACCTCAGCAGTACTGCATTATTAGTTGGTAGTGGAAGTATTTCAAAACTTCTTGCCGAAGAAAATTATGAGCAAAGGATAATTCCATGGGAAAGAAAAATTTCTTCGAACGATAAAATAAGATTGGCAGTTATTGGTACCGGCATCATGGGGCATAACGATCTCGAAACAGCATCAAAAATCCCGGGTGTTGAATTAGTAGCTGCTTGTGATCTGTATACCGGGCGCCTTGAAAGAATGAAAGAACAGTACAATAAAGATCTTTTCACTACAAGAGATTACCGCGAGATACTGGAGAAAAAAGATATTGATGCAGTCATTATTGCAACAAGTGATAACTGGCACTCACGAATTTCAATTGATGCATTGAATAAAGGCAAGCATGTTTATTGTGAAAAGCCAATGGTGCATAAGCTAAGCCAGGGGCAGGAAGTAATTAATGCATGGAAAAGATCTGGTAAAACAATGCAGGTAGGAAGCCAGGGTATTAGCGGCGCCAGCTTTACAAAAGCAAGAGAACTTTTTAAAGCAGGTGAGATAGGTCAACTGAATTGCATTGAAGCAACTTATGATCGTCAAAGTGCACTCGGTGCCTGGCAATATACTTTTCCAACAGATGAATCACCACAGACTGTTGATTGGGATCGTTATGTTTCAATGATGAATCCCAAACCAAAATATGATGCAAAGAAATTTTTCTGGTGGCGCAATTACAGGGATTTTGGTACCGGCATGTCGGGTGACCTGTTTGTTCATTTAGTTACCGGCATACATTTTATCACGGGTTCAATGGGTCCGCAAAAGATTGTTTCGTCAGGTCAGCTTGCTTTTTGGAAAGATGGTCGTGATGTGCCTGATGTAATGGTGGCGATCATGGATTATCCCGAAACAAAAGAACATCCCGCATTTCAAACAATGCTTCGTGTAAATTTCATCAGTGGCGGTGGGGATCGTAGTGTTGTTCGTTATATCGGCAGCGAAGGCGTGATGGAAAAGGGCTGGGATGGCGTTCGCATTGCTTATAGCCTGATGCCAAAAGCTCCCGGCATAGGAGGTTGGGATTCATTAAGCACTTACCCTCAGGCAATGCAAGATGAACTGATGAAACGCTATAATGCAAAATGGACTGCTGATGATAGGAAGGAAGCGAAAAAACAATCTGTACAGTTCAAAGCTCCTGAGGGAAACGATGAACATCTTGAACATTTTACCAATTTCTTTGAAGGAGTAAGGAATAATAAACCGGTTATTGAAGACCCGATTATTGGTTTTCGTGCAGCGGCTCCATGTCTTGCAGCAAATGACAGTTACTTTCAAAAAAAAGTTATCAACTGGAATCCTGAGAAGATGCAGCTGGCGATGGTGTGATCCGTCATTACAAGGCAGACAATTAAAATACTATTGGAAATTTGGTTCAGCAGACCGAAGCAATCTGAAAACAATTTCTCATAATAACCCTTGGGCTATTTCATTCACCACTTTATCGTTTCTTTGCCGCATGGCCGAACAAAAATATTCTTACGAACAACTTTTTGACTTTACAAAAGCAATTCTTCAAAAAATTGGTTGCAGTGAAGAACATGCTGCTACTTCAGCAAAAGTTTTGTTGTCTGCTGATCTGCGTGGTATTGATTCGCATGGTGTGGCGAGATTGAGTGGTTATGTACGATTATGGGAAGTAAAAAGAGTAAACACAGATCCGGCATTAAAGATTATTCATGAAACTCCATCCACTGCTGTAGTTGATGGTGATAGTGGTTTGGGTTTGGTGGTTGCTCCTTATGCCATGCAGGTGGCAATTGATAAAGCAAAAAATGTTGGGACTGGTTGGGTAAGTGTACAGAACAGTAATCATTTTGGTATTGCGGGTTATCATGCAATGATGGCATTGCAACATGATATGATCGGTATTGCCTTTACCAATGCAAGTCCCTTGGTTTCTCCAACTTTTTCTGTTGAAAGATTATTAGGTACAAACCCAATTTGTGTGGTGATACCTGCTGGTGAAGAACCGCCATTTGTTGCAGACCTTGCAACAACGACTGCTGCCAACGGAAAATTGGAAATCTTGCAACGCAAAAGTGGTGTTGCACCATTGGGTTGGATACAAACAAAAGAAGGAAAACCATCAACCGATCCACATGAGTTAAAAGCAGGCGGTGCGTTACTGCCATTGGGTGGAGATAGAGATCATGGAAGTCATAAAGGATATGCATTAGGAGCTGTCGTTGATATTTTCTCTGCAGTATTAAGTGGGGCAAATTATGGTCCATGGGTTCCGCCATTTCCTGCTTATGTTCCAATGCCTGATGAACAGCCGGGAAAAGGTATCGGTCATTTCTTTGGCGCAATGAGAGTTGATGCGTTTCGCCCGGCGGATGATTTTAAGATGCATATGGATAAATGGATAAAAAGATTCAGAAGTGCAAAGACAGTTAAGGGAGAAGAAAAAGTATTGATACCCGGTGATCCTGAAAGAGAAATGGAATTGGATAGAATGAAGAATGGAATTCCTTTATTAAAGCCTGTTGTTGAAGATCTGAAGTTTTTGGGTGAGAAATTTGAAGTTCTTTTTTGAACCTGGTTTGAGCTGAATAGAATTACAGGAAGATGAAGGGAGCGTCGCAACGAAAGCTTAATAGTTGCTTGAAAGCTGACAATCAAATTAAACTTCTAATAATTGTTAATGTTCCTCAAAACCTATCTTTGCAGCCTTAAAAATTTTATGGGATGAAAGTAATGAAGTTTGGTGGCACGTCTGTGGGTAAGCCTGAGCGAATGTTCCAGGTGGCAGATCTTGTAACAAAGGGCGACGAACCGGTTATTGTTGTGTTGAGTGCATTAAGCGGTACTACAAATGCGCTAGTGACCATCGGCGATTTTATTGCAAAAGGTGAAAGAACTTTGGCAAAACAAGAAATTGCTAAACTGGAAGCGCATTACAATGATTTTATTTCAAAGCTGGTGAAGAAACCGGCGTCGCTTGCAAAGGCAAAGGCGATCGTTGCTGAACATTTTGAATTTCTCAATATCATTTTGAAAATTTCTTTTAGTGAAGCTTTAAGTAAGGATATTCTTGCGCAGGGTGAATTACTTTCTACAAAATTGTTTAGTGTTTATTTGGAAGAAGCAGGGATTGAACATGAGTTGTTGCCTGCACTGGAGTTTATGAGCATTGATAGTTATGATGAACCTCAGATCGGAAGTATTAAAATAAAATTATCGCAACTGCTGAAACAGCATAGTGGAAAGAAACTTTTTGTTACGCAGGGTTATATTTGTCGCAATTCAAGAGGCGAAGTGGATAATTTAAAACGCGGCGGAAGTGATTATACCGCCTCATTGATCGCCGCGGCTATTAATGCAGCGGTTTGCGAAATATGGACTGATATTGATGGAATGCATAATAATGATCCGCGAATTGTAAAGAAAACTGTGCCGGTGGAACAATTGAGTTTTGAGGAAGCAGCAGAGCTTGCTTATTTCGGTGCAAAGATCCTGCACCCGGCATCCATCTGGCCTGCGCAAACCTATAAAGTGCCCGTGAAATTGCTGAACACAATGCAACCTGATGCAAAAGGAACTACCATTTGTGAAATAGCAGAATCAGTAGGAGTGAAGGCAGTTGCTGCGAAAGATAATATCACAGCGATCCGCATAAAAAGCAGCCGCATGTTGTTGGCTTATGGTTTTCTGAGAAAGATATTTGAAGTGTTTGAAAAATATCGTACGCCTATTGATATGATCACCACTTCCGAAGTGGCAGTTTCATTAACGATCGATAATACGACCCAGTTAAAAGAAATTTTGAAAGAGCTTGAACCATTTGGTACGATTGAAGTGGACAAAGACCAGGCGATCATTTCTGTTGTTGGTAATGAGATCTCACAAACAAGAGATATGATCAAAAAACTGTTTGGTTCTATTGTAAATATTCCTGTGCGGATGGTTTCTTATGGCGGCAGTCCGCATAATATTTCTTTGCTTGTGTCGGCAAAGGACAAAACACAAATTCTTCAGCAATTGAATAAGGGAATGTTCGGTTTGGATTGATGATCGTGTGTAGTGATGGGTCAGTCTGAATTTAAATCAAGCTCTTCTTCATCTCCCCTGAGGGTACAGATAGCGATGGTGCCACCTCCGCCATTACCAATAGCTCCGACGAAAGGACCTTTGATGACTTTGATCATTCCGATATCATTTACAGAAAGTGAATTAAGGAATGACGCGTCCATACGCATTTCGTCAACATAAATAGTAGCCGCTGACCCACGGATAACTGGTACTCTTATTCCATTTCTTGAAACATAAACTTGCAGACCGGCTACTCTTCCCTGGAGCCAATCAAGAATATTAATATAGGATTGTACATTTTCATTTTCTATATCGAATATTGTTCCTTCAGCATTTCTAAACAAGCCGCTGGTGTATCGATCATTCAATATTTCTTTAGGGCTTTTAAAATCCCTTACTCTTGTTTGCGCCATTGTGGCCAATGTAGCTGTAAATAATGCGGCCATTAAAAGCATCTTTTTCATTGATCTGTTTCTCCTCTTTTTCAAGTTACGAAATAATGCTGTTAGCAGATAGTTAAGAGTTTGCTGGCAGGAAGAAGATGCAACTATGAAGTTAATTATACAAAAACTGAACCGGAAAAGGTTATATGCTGAGTTATAGAAATATCCAAAGCAAAGCTATTGCCACGGCGGGTACACTAAGATTGTCCCATCCATGAAGTGTTATTGTTTCAGCAATAGCAGTGGAAACGGAAATGACAAAAGTAATTTTTAGTGCTTCTTGTACAGGGAAAAGCGAAACGATATTCAACCAAATAAGGCAAACAATAACGGAAGTAATTAAGAAACACAGGGTACCTGCCAATGTTTTTTGTCCACCAAAAAATTTCTTAGTAAGATGCCCCCAAAGACTACCGCCGATCTCAGCAGCTGTATCAGCTATGGCCAGCAGCGAAATGGGGATATAATAGAACAGTGAGTTTTGTTGCCATTCAGCAAAAACAAAACATAAGTAAACAGGAATTGGAAAAAGTACACTGCCAATGGAGTAACGTTTGGTCTGGTGCACAGATGGGAGTATTTTTCTTTTATACGTTATAAGTAAAATGATAAAAGCGATCGTTACTAATGCCAGCAGCCACCAATGACTCGAGAAAATGGAAGGAAATAAAAGACACATCAATCCACCACTAACATGAAGAAATTTTCTTGATTGCTCAGGCTTGACTTTAAATTTCCGGTGAAGTAGCTCCGAGATACCAATTAATACTACCAGCAATAGCAGGAAAACCAACAACCAAAATAGTTGAGATGTCATTCAAGCCTAAGTTTTATCCGGAAAAAATACTCATTATATTGCAGATTACTGCTTTGAAAAAAACTTTCTGGACCATACCGAACATTCTTACGCTTTACAGGATACTTATATTTCCCCTGATCATCTATTGGATATTTACAGGAAGGGAAAACTTAGTAGGAATTTTTATTGCGATCAGTTTGTTTACTGATTGGCTTGATGGCATCATAGCACGGGCATTTAAAATACAGACTGAGCTTGGTGCTAAAATGGATTCATGGGCCGATATGGGAACCTATATATGTGCATTTCTTGCAATTTATATTTTCAGATGGCAGGAATTCAAACCACATATGTTTATCGGTTATTTATTTCTTGCTGTTTGGCTTTTATCATACATAATTGTTTTTGCAAGATTCAAAGGCCTTATAGGCTTACATACGTATTTGTTCAAGACTACAGGGTATGTACAAGGCGCATTTATCATCATATTGTTCTTGCTTGGTTTTTACCCATGGTTTTTTTATTTGGCTATGAGTGTTGGCATACTTGCATGCCTGGAAGAAATTGTTATTATTTTTTTGCTTAAAGAACCGAGAATGAATGTTAAAGGATTGTATTGGCTCATAAATAATAGCAGAAAAAAAAGTAACTAGTTATTATTTGTTTTTTTTAATTCTTATTAATGCATCAGATCGTCTACTATATCATAATTTTCCTGATTATTGGCGCAATTGGAATGTCTATTGCAAATAAAAAAGCGGAGAGTAAGGTAAGGCAGCAAAGATGGCTTAAATATTTTACATACATATTTATTACCGGCACTGTTGTGTTGGCAATTTTTTTCAACTTCATTATTTGGGTGGGAGCAATTATTGTTATAGCTTCTTTACTTGAACTTTTAGGAGTAAATTTTTTTAGGAATAGAATTCCGTTTTTACAAATTATATTATCGCTATTATTTTTTTCAATTATTTCTGTGGGTTTTATGTTTTTTGTTGGCAGTTTTAATTATTCATTTTTATTATTTATTTATTTCCAGGTTTTAGTTTTTGATGGGTTTTGTCAAATTACCGGACAGATTTTTGGTAAACATCAACTGGCGCCACAGATCAGCATTGCAAAAACTGTGGAAGGTCTTATTGGAGGCTGGCTATTTTGCCTGATCGCGGCAATACTTGCGGCCAATTGGATAAATATTTCTTTGCCGGTAGCAATTCTATACGGTATTCTTACAGGACTTAGTTCTTTTGCGGGGGACATACTGGCATCATGGTACAAGCGAAAAGTTAATGTAAAAGATTATAGTAAATGGTTGCCCGGACAAGGAGGTTTCCTGGATCGTTTTGACAGTTTTTTAATGGCCGGGTCAATATATTATTTACTGTATATGACTATTTTTAAAGATAGACTTGTTGCATTTGTGAATTAAAAAATTTATGATATGGGCAAAGTGATCTATTGCATTAGTGGCCTGGGTGCAGATGAAAAAGTTTTTAATAAACTGGAATTGAATGGGCATTCTTTAAAACATATTCCATGGTTGAAACCAAATAAAAAAGAAACTATTATTGAATATGCACGTCATATGCGGGAAAATATCCACGACTCGCCAGCCATATTGCTTGGTGTTTCTTTTGGCGGAATGATCGGGATCGAGATAGCTAAGCAAATACCAATAGAAAAACTAATTATTATTTCAAGTATTAAAAATGGGAAAGAACTCCCTGCCTGGATGCGATTGGCCGGGCAATTACAACTGAATAAATTTTTACCAACACGATCATATAAGTTTACAAGAAAAATAGATAATGATCGTCTCGGAGTTTCGAATGAAGAGGAGGCCATGATGGTGCAGGCTTATCGTAATGTCTCTGATCCGGACTATCTCACCTGGGCAATTAACGAAGTATTAAACTGGAAAAATTGCTGGCACCCCACAAATCTTGTTCATATCCACGGGGATAAAGACAAGATCTTTCCTATAAAAAAAGTAGATGTGAACCATGTTATAAAAGGCGGTACTCATTTAATGATCTATAATCGTGCAAAAGAGATAAGCAGGATCATTGAACAATCACTATAAAGAACCCCGCAACTGCGGGGTTATAAAAATCATATCCTCAAAATCTTTTTAAATCCTTTAAATCGTGATTCTATACTATCAGCATCGCGTCTCCATAACTAAAGAAACGATACTTGTCCTTAATAGCTTTTTTATACGCTTCCATTACCAGGTCATAACCTGCAAAAGCACAGGTCATGATCAGCAAGCTGGTTTTTGGTAAATGGAAATTTGTAACCAAGGCATCGGCGATATTAAATTCATAAGGCGGATGAATGAACATATTGGTCCAGCCTTCAGAAGGCTTCAATAATTTTTGAGCAGTAAAAGAAGATTCAATAGCTCTCATGGTTGTAGTGCCAACGGAGCAGATGCGATGACCATATTCTTTTGCACGGTTCACGATCTTGCAAGCATCTTCATCAATGCGGTAATATTCAGCATCCATTTTATGCTTGCTTAGATCTTCTACCTCGATCGGCCTGAAAGTACCTAAACCAGTATGCAATGTAACTTCAGCAAAACGGATACCTTTTATTTCAAGACGCTTGATCAATTCACGGCTGAAATGCAAACCGGCTGTTGGCGCTGCCACAGCGCCTTCATGTTTTGCATAAACTGTTTGATAACGTTCCTTATCTTCTTCGTCCGGCTTACGCTTTATA
>DASTZB010000097.1:0-8002 GCA_035764525.1 Chitinophagaceae bacterium
AGCGTGAGTATTCGTCCCGCTCCATTGAACCATATCCTCTTTTTATATCCTGCTGAGAAACCGTAATCCTAAAAATAAAAATTTACGGTATGAAAAGATTTTTTCTTAATCCAAAACTTGCCACGATTGTTTTTTTCACGATCATCTATTCATCAGTTAATGCTACAGTTTACCCGATCAATGTGACTTTTAGCGGTCAGCAGGAAACTCCTGCTAATAACTCGACAGCCACCGGGACATTTGTCGGAACCTACAATGATGTTACCGACAGTTTAATTTATACTGTTACATTCAGTGGTTTATCTTCAAATGTAATTGCAGCTCACTTTCATGGCTTTGTACCTCCGGGTATTTTAGGTTCTGTGATCTTTTTTCCTGTTAATCCAGCGTTTCCTACCGGAGTAATGAGCGCAACTTTTGTCGATTCAGTGAAATTGACGCAAGGGCAGGAGGACAGCTTAAAAATGGGTCTTATTTATTTTAATATTCATACATCAAATTTCTCCGGAGGAGAAATCAGGGCCCAACTTTTTTTACAAAATGCGTCTTTTGTTCTTCCTGATATTAGCTGTCCTGCCGATATAACTGCAAATACTGACCCCGGTGTTTGCACAGCTAATGTAACATTTGCAGCAACCACGACTGTTGCAGGAACACCAGCATCAGTCATTTATTACCGAATTGGAAATACGGCTATCACATCTCCACGTGTGTTTCCCTTGGGTACAACGACTGTAATTGCCACGGCACTTAATGGCGCTGGTTATGATTCCTGTTCTTTTAAAATTGTTGTAAGAGATGTACAGTTACCTGTTATTACATGTCCTGCAAATATTACTCTGCCAAATGCACCAGGTCAATGTGGAGCCGTTGCGACTTATTCCGTTACTGCTACCGATAATTGCGGATCACCTACTGTAACGGTTCAACCTACATCAGGATCTTTCTTCGCTGTAGGAACAACTACAGTGAATGCAAGAGCCACTGATGCTTCTGGCAACACAAGTACCTGTTCATTTACAGTAACTGTAAATGATGTAGAACCGCCGGTGATCCATGATCTTGCCGTTACTCCTCCTGTACTTTGGCCGCCGAATCATAACATGAAAAATGTGAACGTAGATTATACAAGCACTGATAATTGCCCAGGACCGATCACTTGTCACATAACGGTTACAAGCGATGAACCGGAAAATGGGACGGGTGATGGCGATACTGCCCCTGATTGGGAATTGACGGATGATCATCATATAAAACTTCGTGCAGAAAGAGCTGGCAATGGCGATGGAAGAGTGTATACTGTTACAGTGACATGCACTGATCAGCACGGAAATAGCTCAAGTGGGAATAAGAAAGTAATGGTGCCAAAGAATATGTCTGTAAGAGATATCAGGCTGCTTGTGTTCCAATATTGGACGCAAGGGCACGGGCATGGTCAAGGTCACAGATTAGAAGCTGGATCTGCATCAGACAAAAATGTTGTGATCATGAACGAAGATGATCCCGAAAGAAGTACATTAGTTCGTGCATACCCAAATCCAAGTACCAGCTACTTTACATTAAATATTGAGACAGGTAATGATAAGGATAAAATTTCTGTAAGACTCATTGATGTTGCTGGAAGAATTATAGAAACCAGGAACAATCTTTCCGGAAGCCAGGTTGTAAGGATCGGTAATAATCTCAAAGCAGGACTTTACATTGCAGAGATAAGACAAGGGAATTCAACAAGGCAAATCAAACTATTGAAACAGTAATTATAATTTGAGTTGTCTACGTAAAGGCAGTGAGATTTCACTGCCTTTTTTTATTGGTAAATGACTACGTATAACTTCAGCTGTTTATTCTTCGTGTTCTTACCTGCACTAAATAAATGTTTAGATCGTTTTATATTGATAAAACTCAAAGTTTATGATCATGAATTCTGTTTCGGAAGTTGAAAAAATCATCCAGGATTATATTGAACAGAAACAAAAATCGCATTATTATCATAAGAGAAAGAATGATGCGGAAAAAGAATATAATAAACTGCTTGTTAGTTGTGGGGGAGAAGAAAAGAATTTTTCCTTAGAAGAGGCAAATAAAATTTACCGGGCATTCAAGGAAATGCAGTTCAATGAAGAGCATTTAAAAGATGCTGAGGATAAATTTAATGAAGCTGATGAAAAACTGAAAGAGCTAGGCAGTATTCTTTTCCATGCTTCAATAACGGCGGATATAAAAATACCTCCTATAAATGGGGAAGGTATCATCTCAAAACAAGTAAGAGTGAGTTTTCCTAATGGACAGGCATTAGTCATTTAACAAAAAAACCATCTCGTTTTAGGCGAGATGGTTGTGAAACAGAGATCGAAGTTCATTATTGAACTACTATTTTATTTGTAACTGAAACATTATTATTCACACCATTTATTTTTAATAAATAGCTTCCGCCACTAAGTGATTTTGGTATTCTTATTTCTTCAACATGCATGTTTCCGTTGATATTTACTTCTTTCGTCTGGATCAGTTTTCCTGTGATATCAATCAGGTCCACGCTGTATTTGCCGGCAGGCTGATCGGCAAATGAAACTTTTATATACCCGTTTGTTACCGGGTTTGGATAAACTGAAATACCATTGTTTACAATTGCATTCTGCAACGGGGATTTCTTAGTTTCTTCTTCTGTCACTTGTTGTTTTGGTTCTTCAGTATTCTTCTTATCCTTTTTCTTTTTTGCAAAAGCTAATCTTTCATTCGCCAGGTCAGATGCATTAAATACTGACCCTGCCGCAGATACTTTTTCTGCCTGCATAGTGGTTAAGTCGAATCTGTAATAGCCAATTGCAGATTCTGAACTGGCAACAATTACTTTGCTTCCTTCTTCCACCATGGCTCCGTTGGTTGTAAAACCATCGGGCAGTCCTTTGATGGTTCCCTGGTAAGTGGCTACTTTACTATCAATAATTATTTTGAAAACATTCCGATTTGCCATCAGTAGGTATAAGTTTCCTGAAGCATCAGCGATCATATCACCACCATATCCTTTGCGGCTGTGAACCGAAAAACTTTCATTGCTTGCATCATCTGTCAAAGCACCAAGATCGGTAATAACAGGATCTTTTCCGGTGGTAAAACGGATCAGGTGATTACCATCATTAGTTAAAGCATATCCATTGCCATCAGATGCTATTACCATGCGGCAGATTTGGTTAGCCCCATCGCCGGGACCACTTACAGAGCCGAATGGCTCATTTTCGAAATAATAAATTTTATTTGACTTCAAATCGATATAACGAAGCTGGTTAATACCCATTGGCGTATAATAAAGCCTTTCATGTTTTTTATCATAGGCCATTGCTGCAGAATTTGTTGCAAATGGTTTGTCATATTGGTTGCCGTTGTTATTTACGACAACCGTTTTTACTCTTACATTACTTGCGTTGGCAACAGCAAGTTCCTGGTCAAGATTCACAACTTTTTTAACGGGTGCTTTCGCAGCGATCATATCTTTTTTTACAACAGGATTGCCTGTTCTTGCATTCAATGCTTCGGTTTCCTGTTTACTTTGATAGATTGACTTCATTTCTTCGCCGGTAGTAATATTTACGAGACGAACTTCTTTCCAGCTTCTGCCGCCTTTTTCAACAGCGGTGATCGCATAACCGGTCAATGGTTGTTCTGTCTTTTTTCTTTTTTGTGCGAAGGCTCCAGTAATGACGGAAGTCATTACAAGCAGGAGTAAAGCTTTTTTCATAATCGTTAGGTTTTGTATAAGTAATCTACGATATTTTTCGTTGAGCAACAAAATTTATGGATGAGCAGCATATTTATTATATGAATGGGGGATAGCTAGCGGCATTAACACCTCACTTGCCGCAATAATTGTAAATTCACAACATGCAGGCACTCACATTTGGCGGAGTTGAAACCATCGTTTTTCAAAAGGTCCCTGATCCAAAAATTTTACAGCCGACAGATGCAATAGTTCAGATTACATTATCAGGTATTTGTGGTTCTGATCTTCATGTTTATCATGGCCGAGAAACAGGTTTAGATAATGGCACAGTGATGGGGCATGAGTTTGTTGGGACAATTGTTGAAACCGGAAGTGCTGTAAAAAAATTTTACAAAGGATCAAGAATATTAAGTCCTTTTACCACTTCGTGCGGGGAATGTTTTTATTGCCGCATTGGTTTGACATGTCGTTGTGAAAAGGGAAATCTTTTTGGCTGGGTGCAAAGGGGCCAGGGTCTGCATGGTGCACAGGCGCAATATATCCGAGTGCCCATGACCGATACCACTCTCGTGCCATTGAGTAATGATCTTAGTGAAGAGAAAGGTTTATTACTCGGCGATATTTTTTCCACAGGTTATTTCTGTGCTGAAAATGCAGGAGCAAAAAATAAGGGAGTTTTTTTAGTTATCGGTTGTGGTCCTGTTGGGTTAATGACCATCCTTGCCGCAAAAGAATTGGGCGCTGAAAATTTATTTGCGGTTGACTTTTCAAAGGAGCGTTTGCAGATGGCTGAAGAATTTGGTGCCATCCCATTAAATCCACCAGAAGCTGATGTGAGATCAGCGGTCATGGATGCTACTAATGGCCGGGGAGCTGATGCAATTATGGAAGTAGTAGGCAGCGCTGAAGCACTTAGGTTAGCAATAGATCTTTTAAGGCCAGGAGGAACTATTTCATCGGTCGGTGTTCATACTGCAAAAAATTTTTCTTTCTCACCCGGTGAAGCGTATGATAAAAATCTTGTTTATAAGATCGGTCGTTGCCCGGCTCATTACTATATTGAGAAATTATTGAGGGAACAGATAATTCAACGATGTCCGGCGGAGAAGATCATTACACACCATTTTACTTTAAATGATGGTGCAAAAGCTTATGAGGTGTTTGACAAAAAATTAGATACCTGTATTAAAACGGTGCTGCATCCATAGATAAATTTATTTCTTCACCTTTTATCAATCGGCTCTCTCTACTTTTATTAAGAATCTGAACAGTCCGTTTGGAAACGCGGAGGAGAATATACCATTTATGTTCGTATAATATCAAAATGATCTGCCATTAATCCGTCTACCTATTTTGATTTATCAAAAGATCAAAATCACTTACCTTTCACGCCTTAAAAAACACGGCACATGAGAAAGTCATTTTTACTTATCCTCTCTTTTATTTTTACGCTGCAATTAATAAACGCGCAGGAGGAAAAACTGGATATGGATATGATCAACAAGATCCGCAAAGAAGGTCTTGAAAATTCGAAAGTAATGGAGATAGCGATGTACCTGACTGATGTAAGTGGGCCACGACTCACAGCATCTCCCGGTTATATGCGTGCCGCCACTTGGGCAAAAAATAAATTAAATGAATGGGGTTTGTCAAATGCAAACCTTGAACCATGGGGTGAATTTGGTAAAGGTTGGGAGCAAACAAAATGTTATGTGGCAATGACAGCGCCCTATTATGTTCCGTTAATTGCAATGCCCCGTGCATGGACAGGAAGTACACCTGGAAAAAAATCAATGAAAGCTGAAGTAGTTTTAATAAAAGCAAAAGACACCGTTGAGTTATTAAAGTATGCAGGTACATTGAAAGGAAAAATTGTAATGACATGGTCTTCTGCAAAACTTACTCCTTCTTTCACAGCAGATGGAAATCGCTTTGCCGATACATCGTTGGAAAAAATGGCTGCAGCAGAGATGCGACAGCCACAGCAAGGAGGAGGAGGTCAACGGAGTCAGCAGGGAAATAATCCGCAGGTGAATCAATTTATGCTGCAAAGAAGAATGAATGAGATGATCAGTAAAGAAAAACCTGCATTGATCTTAACAATGTCAGCGAATGGCAATGACGGAACAATATTCGTAAGCAGCGGCGGACCGTATGCCAAAGATGCTGAAGTTGCTCCTGCAAGTGTTGTTCTTTCTTCTGATGATTATCTAAGAATTCAACGATTAATTGAATCAGGAGTGCCGGTAACTGTGGAAGCAGAAGTAAAAACAAAATTTTATAACGATGATCTGAAAGGATATAATGTTGTTGCAGAAATTCCTGGAACAGATCCGGCCTTGAAAGAAGAACTTGTAATGTTAGGTGGACATCTTGACAGCTGGCACGCTGCTACTGGAGCTACTGATAATGCTGCAGGTTGTTCGGTTATGCTGGAGGCGATCAGGATACTGAAATCGATCGGATATCAACCTCGTCGTACGATTCGTATCGCTTTATGGAGTGGGGAGGAAGAAGGTTTGCATGGTAGCCGCAACTATGTAAAAAATCATTTTGCTGATACAGCTAAAACATCAACAACCCAAAACAATGCAAAGGTTTCTGCTTACTATAACTTAGATAATGGCACAGGAAAGATCCGGGGTGTTTATTTACAGGGAAATAAAGACGCAGGCCCCATTTTTGCAAAGTGGCTTGAACCGTTTAAAGATCTTGGCGCAAGCACTATTACAATAAGCAATACAGGTGGTACGGATCATCTTGCATTTGATGGAGTAGGTATCCCGGGGTTCCAATTCATACAAGATCAGATCGAATACAATACAAGAACACATCATACTAATATGGATACATATGATCATTTAGTACCTGATGACCTGAAACAAGCGGCAACAATTGTTGCATCGTTTGTTTATAATACTGCACAAAGAGATCAAAAGATACCAAGAAAGCCGATGCCCCAGGCACAAGCACAGAATCGGGCATTCTGATTTTTATAAATAATATTTTTTAAAAGTGAAAAGAATTTTCTTTTCACTTTTTTAATTAATATATGGTAAATTATCGTTGACTGCTGCCTGGTTGTTCATAAATAAATCTCACCTGTGCATTCTTCTTTTCAGTTGAAGTGAGATGGAGCTGGTATCTTTTATTTCCTGCAGTAATGATAAGTAATGCCGTATTCGGTGGAATATCTCCAAGATTTTCTGCCACCATTGTGATCTCTTGTTCTTTATTAATCAGGTCAACTTTTATTTCAAGTGTAATTGGTTTTGAAGTGAGTTTCTGATTTGAGGCAAGCGGTTGATTGTTCAATAATACTGTTATGATGTCACCATCCACTTGAGCGTTGTCATAGAAGTCCAAACGTATTGTGCCGGTATCAACTTTGATTTCCTTGATATGTTCAAAATCAGATTCTGCTACTCTTGACAATGTGATCTTTCCCGGTGGGCAACTTGCATAATTGTTCATAGTCACGCCACCCCAATCACCGGTAAGGACTTCTTTATTATCTTGTTTTTCGTAAATGAGATTGTATTGTTTGATGCAGGGAATGCAATCAGGTGGTACATGAAATGTCAATACTTTAAGTTCATTTATACTTAGCGTTTTATTTGTCGAATTATAATTACCTCCAAAATCTTCTTTTACATAATTTGTTACATCGGAATAATGATACGAAGCGCCATTGAGTTTTCCATTTTCGTTTTTTAAATTCAATTCGATATTATAAACACGAAAACAACCCCCCGGGCCTTGCGTTAACGTGCCACGCCACACACCATTTAAATTTTGTGCAGGTGAACTAATTGAAATCATAAAAATAATTATGAGGAAAGAGGCGGCTTTCATTGCCGGTAAACTTAAATGAAATTCCTTATTTGGGTAAAATGATTTACGGGAGCGGTTTTGGAACGCCGGGTTTTACATATTTAAATCTCACCATCGCATTCTTCTGTTCAGTCGACGTAATTCTTACTTCGTAACGCTGATCGCCGGCGGTCACGATCATTAAGGAGGTATTGGGTGGAATACGGCCAAGGTTTTCTGCAACCATTATCAATTCATGATCAGGATTTGATTCATCCATTTTTAAATTAATGCTTAATGCTGCAGCGGACAATCTTTTTTTAGAAAGCACTAATTTTTTATCAAGATAAACAGAGATAGTATCGTCGTCAATTTCACCATTGTCATACAATTTCACCACTACATCTTCTGAGTTTATCAGCAGGGTTTGCACAAGATTGTTTTCTCTTGATCTTAGCAGATCCTGCGTTT
>DASTZB010000098.1:0-3441 GCA_035764525.1 Chitinophagaceae bacterium
CAGCAAATGATGACCTTATTTTTTCGAGGCGCAAAGATAAGTGAATTCAGGAATGCATAACTATTGTAATGAAGTTTACATTAACTTCAAACCTCAAACTATAAACTTCAAACTTTCTATATGGCTCTCAGCAGAATATGGTCGGCATTTGTAATTATTGCTATTTTGGTAGCAACTATAAAATTTGCATTTCAACCGGGACAGCAAAAAATATTCAGCCAATTAGTAACAGGAAAAAATACAGACACTGTTTCTACACGTCTTGTTGATTCTGCAAGTTTACCAGTTAATGTTATTTCTCAACTTCAATATGAAAAAACTGCAGTATGGGATAAAGAAAGAGTGGTAAAGGAAGGAACTGGTTACAAATCTTTTCGTTTGCTTCCGTCAAACGGAATTATTGATACTTGTAAAGGAGCGGTTGAAATTTGCATCGGTCTTATCGGCATTATGGCTTTGTTTATGGGTTTTATGACGATCGCTGAAAGGGCAGGAGGTATTCGATTTTTATCAAGGATCATCGGTCCTTTCTTTACAAAAATATTTCCGGATATACCAAAGGGTCATCCATCAATGGGACACATGATGATGAATTTTTCCGCAAATCTTTTAGGTCTTGATAATGCGGCAACACCTTTTGGAATAAAAGCAATGGAGAGTTTGCAGGAGTTAAATCCTGATAAGAACAGGGCAACAAATGCTCAGGTAATGTTCATGTGTCTTCATGCAGCAGGATTAACATTGATACCTGTAGCAATTATTGCAGCAAGAGCAGCGGTGAAACCGCCTTCAGCAAATCCGACTGATATTTTTGTGCCTTGTATGATCGCAACTTTCGTTGCGACGATGGCGGCAATGTTTATGGTTTCATTTAAGCAAAAGATAAATATATTTCAGCCCGTTATTCTTGCATGGGTTGGCGGGATCTCAGCTATCATTGCGGCATTGGTTTGGTATCTTACCTCGCTAAGTTCAGATCGTCTTCAAATGGTTTCAGGTGTTTTAGGTAATGGCATTTTGTTACTGATCCTTTTCTTAATTGTGCTCGGAGCCATTTATAAAAAGATAAACATCTTTGATGCTTTTATTGAAGGGGCTAAAGGAGGGTTTGAAACTGCTATTCGCATCATCCCATATCTCGTCGGATTACTTGTAGCCATAAGCTTATTGCGCAACAGTGGAACATTCGAGATCATCATTGACAGTATAAAAAATATTTTTGCTGCGTTGGGAACAGATACAAGATTTGTTGATGGTCTGCCTACAGCATTAATAAAACCATTAACAGGAAGCGGTGCAAGAGGAATGATGATAGATACAATGAATGCTTATGGTGCAGATTCATTTGCCGGCAGGCTTGCCTGCGTTTTACAAGGCTCTTCTGATACTACATTTTACGTGATAGCAGTTTACTTTGGAGCAGTATCTGTAAAAAATACAAGGTTTGCTGTAGGCGTTATGTTACTTGCTGATCTGGTTGGTATTATTACGTCAATATTGCTTGCCTATATGTTTTTTGGGTAATAGCGGCTAAAATTTAAGCAGCAATTCTTTTAATAGAATCAAAAAGTAAAACAGAAAGCGATAGAATTTAGAAATATTTACTGAGCATTTTTCTCAATATGTATTAAATTTCCATCTTTGTCAATCCCTTCGACAGTAATTCTAAACTTTTTTGCAAAGTCATTATTATAAAACCTGACTGATGTTTTTTGATTGTTATTAATTTTAAGATTTGGCTCCCAGAATAAGGTTGCCCTTCTGTCAGTAAAAGATGTTTCGGGCTTTATTTTACCATAATCAGGACTAAAAAAATCACGGGTTGTAGAGTAACCGAGGCGATTAAAAGAATTAAAGCCTTTCATTCGCCAATCCTTAACTGATCTTTCTTTTGTTGTATAAATCGCAATGGCGCCCCGGCTAACGCCTAATGCAATTCCCGTAACACCCTTATATACTTTAACCATACCCACATCGTTTGGATTCAGTGCGCTGATGATGTCAATAGAAACCGGCACTTCATTCAAATAGAATTGAACAGTGGACCCGCCATTGTCTGAAAAAGCATCCAGCCCTTCGTAGCGGGTAAAGGTGACTTGTTTTCCAGAATCGCTATCTACAATTTTTATTCCCGGAACTTTCCTGGTCAAGTATTGAAACATATCATAATAAACCATATTTGAATCCATCGTCAAGGTTTGATCACTGTTGAAAAAAATATCGCTGGCATATAAATGGTTTAATGAATCTGTCAGGCTTCTTTTTTTTGACTTTAAAATAATTTCAGAGAGCATTTTCCCTTCGGCCTCCTGTTCTTTCTGCTTTTGTTTTAAAATTTCTTCTGTAAGGGCATTCATCTTTTCGTTTGAGTAATTAGGGTCAAGATCAATCATTGGAACTTTGTGTGGCGTTTTTAATGTATCAAAAAAAGAAGGATTGATGTGGACACTCACCAACGCATTTTCCTTATTCATGTTAGTGCCCTGATAAAATACTGTGGCTGATTTTTTAAAATCAAGATCAGAAATATAAAATTGATTTTTCTCATTTACTGTTGCTTCAGAGGCTATAGTAGTTGAGTCTTCTCCATTAATCCATAGATTTATTTTGCCGGGGATGCTCTTTTTGCCATCTGCTTTAGTAAGAGTGCCTGAAATTGAAATCCCTGACTCAACCAGGTAATTAAGTTTTGGAAATTGATTTTTTATAACCTGGTTCCAGTCATACCGATTCCATGTTTCAGTCATTAACAAAATATCCAGGGCTTTAAGAGTTGCTGATGCGGTATCGCTGAAATAAAAACCCGGGTTGTGTACATAGCCTGCGAGATCAGAAGTTAATAAAACAGAAGTGAAGATATTTTCATTGTTGAAAGAACTAGCTGCATTCAAAGGAACTACCGAAACGGAAGTTTCTGGAGTTTTAAAAGCGGCCAGGTTCAATGTAAATTCATTTAATTTTCCAGGTAAAGTATTCAGATTATTCGTTTGTAATAAATTATTTTGAGGTGGCAGTGTGTTGGGAAAAACTAGTCTTTCAGCCAGCAACCTTCCATTTTTATCCAGAATAATAATATGCATGATACCGGGTGGAAGATCTTTTTTTGAGATCGCTACTGCGTCAAGCCCTTCATCAATATTGAGTCTGTTCAAATAAACAATTTCATTCTTCAACTGTGCGGCGATGATCAAATCGTTATAACTACTTTTATTTAATTCTCCTCTTTCAACCCTGATAAATAATTTAGTTGGATGATTGGTGGTTGCTTCCAGGATAACTCCTTCATTTTTTATGGCGGGAAGAGCAAACGTTTTTTTAGTGCCATCTTCAAAAGAGATGGTGGCAATGTATTTTTCATCAAGTACCGGAGTCAGCTCAAAAACGCCCATTCCATCGTGAACAGAAGAAAATTGCGCAGCTTCCTGGTTCTTGCTATCGATA
>DASTZB010000099.1:0-15774 GCA_035764525.1 Chitinophagaceae bacterium
AAACTTAGGCCTGCTCATGGAACGGTATAGCGGGGCCATTCTTTTTGGCCAGGGGTTAACGTCACTTAAATAACCAGCAACGACAGCAGCAGCACCAGTAGTATCAATTACAAAAAATCCAGTTCCGGCAGTACCATTATTAAACCAATCATCATTACCGCTTTGTATAAAACCATTGAAGTAGTTTGTCCGTAAATCGGCATCAACTCCAAACGCGGCTTTAATGATCGGGGTAGTTATTTGTGCTGAACAGATAACCGAAAAAAACACCACCCCCATTATTGAAAGTAAAAATTGTTTCATAAGCGTAAATTGAGATCCTGAAAATCATGCGCACTATTAAGTACTAAGTACACAGGAAAAGAAAGGGTGGAGATGGACCTTTCCTGTTTACTTAAAACTTAAAATTAACGTTGCACTACACGGATCGTTTCTATAGGAGAATAATGAGTAGTACCATCATTCATGTTACAAACGATACGGTAATAAATTAATCCTGGGTAAACACCTTCATCTTTCCATGAAAATCTTACTGCATTGTTGCAAGCTACCTGGTTGATAGGATCATAAAAGTCACCATCATACGATCTTTCAACCGTAAAGCATGAAACACCTGCCGGTGTATCAATACCCCAGCTTAATACAACATTCTTTTTTGTCTGAGGGTGAATACGGAAATAAGTAAAATCATGTGCAGCATTAGCTGAAAAAGAAGTAGTTGCATTATTGATAACTTTCTCGTTTTTACCTGAAAAGGTAAAGCCGGTAAATGCAATAAATGCAACGGCAAAAACAAAAAGCTTTTTCATAAGGTAGAATTTTTAATGATATGAAAGTAGACTAATATGAAAGTTTGGACAAGGAACAAATACTGGTAAAATACACTCAGATTAAGAAATATCATTCTGGTGTTTAGTATAGTATTTAGCGAAGTAGGATTACTATGAAAAAACCCTCTATAAAGAGGGTTTTAAAAATCAAACAAATTTTGGTTTCAGGTGGGCTTAGTTTCTTTTGATTATTTTTCGATTAATAATATTGGTACCAGATACCACTTTCAAAATATAAAACCCTGCGGGCAGATTATCAGTATTAGGTATATCGATTTTATTTCTTCCTTTTACCAGGTTATAACTTCCAATCTTCAGCTTATGCTGGTATTGATCAAGAATTTCAACCTGCATTAATCCGTCATCACCAGAAATAAGATCAAATTTCACATGCGAACTGAACGGATTAATTAAGGACTCAATTTGAAGTCCGGCTTTATCACCTATTAATTGAATTACTTTAGAATATTTAGATTTATTATCCTGGGCTTTAATTGCTTTTATTCTATACCAGGTAATATCATTATTATCTAATGTTTCTGGATCATTAAAAGCATAATGATTTGTTTCAAGTGCTGGGTTTTTAAATCCAACTACTTCACCAATAGTAACGAAGGTTCCTCCTTCTTTACTCTTTTGTACTTCATACTTAACAGGCTCATCTTCTTTAGATGTAGTCCAATATAAAACTGCCTGGTTATTTTCATTTCTGCCCTTAAATGAAAGTATATCTACATCCAGTAATGCACCGCATGGATCTACTGTCAATGTTATTGTAGCTCCTCCTGAGAAACGACAAGAAGAATTTGAAAGATTTGTTGGAGTACTCGCCACAACAACTCTGTATTTAGAACCACTATCCGATGCATAAGCGACAAAGGGTGGATATGTAACATTATATGTCCACGCTGATCCAGTCCACGTAGGAGACATAGGGCCGCCACTTATTCCTGTCGAAGTCCAGGTAGTACCGTTATCTGTACTTTTCTCCCATAAATAATAGACATAGTTGTTAAAATAAGAACCAATTGTAGCGCCTACATCAACGGTATTACTATCACATATAAAAGGATTCGGGCCAGGAGTTACCGTAACGTCAGGGCTGCAAGTTTTCAAAGCAATATCATCAATGGCCCAGTCATTACCGCCTCCACCAGGTGCATTATTTCGAATTGTTAGTGTCAATGATGTTTGTGAGGGTCCGGTAAGATAGGTAAATCCTCTTTGCACCCACTGATTAGTTGAATCACTTCCCCCAAGGCTGGCTAAGTTACCAGTATATGCCAGATTACCACTGGTATAGTAGTCTACGCCATCGATATCAAAAGCAAGATTAGGTTGTACACCAGATGAATCACCGGGAGCAAAAGGTAAATAGCCTGCATTCCTTGCACTGACTCCATTAGAATCGCAACTACATTTTGAACAAACATTTTTGAACCAGGCGGAAATTTCATAATAGGTGCTCGGGCATAAATTAGTTACCGGATAGGTAAATGCTGTATCCGTCTTGTACGCCGAATTAATTACTAGCATATAGCCACATGGATTGGTAGCGCTAACGGGTTTCGTTGTATCGCAAGGTGGGTTACCTTTTGCAGTATTACTTGCGCCAGTATGATCACCGGTTATATCCCACACGTCGAATACGCGATGGGATGGGATGGTGATAACGTCGGGCTTAGGCCATGTTGTGATGGTAGAAAAATTTGTCCCTGCACCACTTGTATTATTGGTTATTCCATAATAATAGTCACCCGGGCTACCAGTTGTGAAAACTCTATAAGCGTAGCTCGGTACATTCGTAGAAGGTGTCCTATTTTTTGCAAGCGGAATTGCCCCTGAAGCAGCTCCAAATGTGCCATTAAAATCTCCACCGATGGCATTTGCAGCTGAAAGTGCATTAGGACATAAACCAGGATTTTGATATACCATTACGCTTCTTTGTGGAAATTGCAAGTCACTGTAGTTTCCGCCATTTAACAAGGTCAATTCACCGCCACCGAGGTTTATTGTAGTATTATACGCTGCTGTGACAACTACACGGTAAGTAGCCATAATAATGCATGTGCTTCCAAATACAGATGGTTTTGATGTATTGGTCAAACTACCTCTTTTTACATTTGTGGCGCCTGCTCCGAAGTTTATTTGTATAACTGTATCTGCCACATTATTTATCGATGTATCTCGCCAGCCAGCATCGCTGTCATAGCTGTCAGTAAATGATTTGTATATTTTTCCTTCGTTCGTTCGCAGAGCTATTGACCCGGGAACAAGACTCAATCCCTCTCCCACAGCTAATGTATCGTAAAAGGCAAGACTATCTGCAGTGCCGCTTGCACCGCTGCGCAACACAAAAGTTGCACGTATCTCCAAAATATCGCCGAGGCTTACAGTGCCTCCACCTGTACCTTTTGAAATATTTACATAGCTTTTACTGAAATCTATATTGGCCGGTGCGGGGGAAGAGTGCCTGACACAAATATTAAAATCGCCCCTGGTCGTAAGTGCACTTCCTCCTACTTGCGAAACCCTTACATAATAGGTGACACCAACAGTTAAACTGGTTACCGATATTGATGTAGTACCGCATGCAAGAGATGTAAGTGCGCCACAGGTTCCACTGAATAATTGTATTTCCGAATTTGAAATATTACTTGGGCTAACTTTTGTGAAAGTGATGGTTTCAATAGACATTACTGCTACAAATTTGTACCATACATCATAGTGTGTACCAGCTGATGCGCAACCAGTTGGAATGCCCGTACTTGCCGTAGCGCTAATCAGGGTTCCCAATGTATTACTACATGTATTATTTGAAGTTAAAGTAATCGCTCCACTGCATTCATCATTGGCTACAGGCGGTGGAGGATGTGTTATACAAATATCAAACTTAGGAAGGTTGCCACTGCCGGAAGGATCACTTCCTACATTAGAAAATCTAATATAATAAGTAGTACCGACTGTAAGCGTTGTTACTGTGAGTGTCAGTCCGGAAACACATTGAATTGAGACCAAATTAAGCGGACTACAAGTTCCACTAAATAATTGTAATTCCGGAGTTGTAATGTTAACTCCTTGCCCACTAATTGTGATAGTCTGAGTTGTAGATGCAGCTACAAAATAGTACCAAACATCGTAGTGAGTACCAACAGAGCATCCTGCGGGTATTCCACTACTTGCGGTAGAACTATTTAGAGTTTGATTTGCAGTATTATTACAACTTGTATTAGAGGTTAATAATACAGCGCCACTACAATTATCGTTTCCAGGAGGAGCAGCTACAGGAGGAGCAGCTGCCGAAACAATTGGGATGACAAAAATAGATAATGCGACAATTAAGGTTCGAATATGAAACACGGATTTCATGGAGCTTGATGCTTTGGTTTTTCAGAATGATGGATTGCAGACAAAATAAACGTAACCCTTTATTAATAGCAAGAGCGTTAATACTAAAAAAAATTAGGGCTTTTACTAAAAAAAATCGGGTAGTAATGCTTAGGTATAAATAAGTTTTATAAATAGTTTAGCAACCTTAAAATCCTTGAAGAACCATGCCACCACTTACAAAAATTGCCGTAACCGGCACCACCAAATTTTTATTTTTTTTTATTTTCAGTATCCACTTTTCATTTTCAGGTTTTAGTCAGACAAATGACTACACTGGAGCACCTTCATTAAGTTCATCTACATCATGCACAATTCCAACATCTGGTAACCCTGCATATACTTTAGACAATGCAACTACAAGTGCTGGAGTTCCTGCCGGTTGTTTAGTAGGTACTCACTATGATGTATGGTTTTCTTTTGTTGCAGCCAGCTCAACGGAAACTGTGACAATTGGAAATCTAGGCAGTAAAATTACAAACCCAGAGGTGCAAATATTTTCTGGAACAGCTCCGGCAAATTTTGTTTCCCAAGCTTGTGGAGCAACTACTGCTACTGCAACAACACTATCAGCCGGAGTAACTTATTATATAAGGGTTTCCAATGTAGGAACTGATCCTTCAGGGAATGGTCAGACTGCAAAATTTGATATATGTCTTGTCCATCCTCCTCCTCCTCCTGCAAATGATAATTGCGGCAGTGCTTCAACGTTAACTTCAGCAACTGGTTGTTCGAATACAGCTGGAACTGTTGTAAGTGCCACAGCTACTACTGGTCTTCCGGCTGGCTGTGAGTCAGGAGGAACACACTACGATGTATGGTACAAATTTACTGCTTCACAAACCACGCATACAGTTACCATTAGTGGGCAGGGAACTAGTTTCACCAGCCCTGAAATACAACTTTATGGCGGTACCTGCGGAGCACTAACTTGTATTACGTATGGTACTACAACAATATCTTCCTCTGCATTAAGTATAGGCCTTACATATTATATAAGAGTTTCAAATATTGGAAGCAGTCCGATCAGTAATGGTGGATTTAGCATCTGCGTAACACATCCTGCGCCTCCGGTAACTGTAGTGGCAGGGCGTATGAATGAAGTTTACAAACAAACCATTCTTTCTGGTTCAGGAGCTTTACAATACCCATGGGAAGTTACTTACGGTCCTGATAATAATTTATGGATAACAGAATCGAGAGGCTACAAAGTTTATCGCATGGATCCAAATACAGGAGCAAAAACAACTGTGCTTGATATATCAATGGGTAGCACATGGCTTCCTGCTCCTTCCGATTCTTTAAATGTCCAGTTTAATAGCAATTGGCCCCAGGGTGGTTTGGCAGGTTTAGCTATTCATCCAAACTTCCTGGATGGAACCGGTAATAATGATTATGTATATATATCGTATGTTCATAGAAACTTAGGAGGCAGTTCGCCAACAGGATTATTTTTTAGAAATAAATTGGTAAGGTTTACTTTTAATTCCGGCACTAACAGATTGGAATCTCCTGTAGTATTATGCAATGATTTGCCTGGCAGCAATGATCATAATTCTCAAAGAATAATCATAGCTCCTGTTACAGTGGGTGGAACTCCGTATTTGTTTTATGCATCTGGTGATATGGGTGCGGGTCAATTTAGTAACCGTACCCGCCCGAATAATGCACAAAACCCTGCTTCATACGAAGGAAAAGTATTAAGATTTAACCTGGTGACCGATGGAGACGCTGGTGCGGATGCATGGATACCTAACGACAATCCATATTCTGCAACAAGTGCTGTATGGTGTATTGGCATAAGAAATAACCAGGGCTTTGCATATGATCCCACTTTAAATATTTTGTATGGAGCATCCCATGGCCCATACAGCGACGACGAGATAAATATTTTTGAGCCACATAGAAACTATGGTCATCCATTAATAGAAGGTTTTGTGGATGGAAACTATAATGGCAATTCTGTTCAAGGCACAAATACCAGTGTATCTGCCGGTGCTCCCTGGCCTGATAATAATGGAGTTTCAAGTTGTCCGCCTATTGGCAATGAAGCTACAAACAAGGCAACTATTGATGCAAATGGAAACGGGCTTTATAAGGACCCTCTTTTCTCAGCCTATGCGGCGACACAAGCGACTGTAACTAATATCTGGCAGACTAATCCGGGTAACGCATTGCCGGCACCGGGATGGCCAACTGAGGCGTGGTCAGGTTTGGATCTTTATACAAATACTTTAATTCCGGGCTGGAAAAATTCACTGGTGGCTTCTTCATTAAAATGGGGCCGTCTTTTAAGATTAAGATTGAATGGCGCAGGCACCGCAACTGCACCTAACAATTCGGCGAACGATACCATTAGTTATTTTAATAGTCAAAACCGTTTCAGGGATATTGCTTTTTCTCCTAATGGTAAAGACATTTTTGTGATCATGGACAATTCTTCAACCACATCTGGTCCTGGATCTGCAAATCCTGTCGTGCCTGCCTGTGCCGGATGTGTTCAGAAATATTCATTCCTCGGTTATTATGATAATGCTGGTAAAAGTTCTATCCCAACTTCTATTGATGTTACAGATGGTATCATCAATTCTTGCAACACAGGAACAACTGTAACAATTGACAATACTAACAACAATTTGTGGGTTCCTATCACTGGTCCGGACGGAAATATCATGGCTGAAATTTATCCCAACGGGAATAACCTCGGCACGGTTACTTCCACTTTTTATAAAAACTCAGGTGCTATCAGAGTTGCAAACACAACTCATTACCTTGACAGGAACATGACCATTACACCAACGACACAACCCTCATCACCGGTAAAGATCAGGCTTTATCTTTCGAAAGCAGAGCTTGATGCTTTGATCGCTGATGGTGGTAGCAGTGTTACTGCGATCGGTAACTTGAAAATTTTGAAAAACAGTGACCCTTGTAGCAGTGCTATTATCGAGGCAACAACTGAAATAGTACCGACCTATGCTGAAGCACATGGTGCAAATGGTTATATGTTGCAGGGAGATATAAGCAGCTTCTCTTCATTTTATTTCGCTGCCAATAACTTCACACTGCCATTGGATCTACTTTCATTTACCGGTCGTTTGCAAAACGATAATTCGGTATTATTAAATTGGAAAACCGAGAATGAAATCAACACTTCGCATTTTGCAATTGAAAGAAGTATAGATGGCAATCGTTTTATCGGAATTGGAAATATTCCTGCTAATGGTCGTAATAACGCTGGCGGATCATTTAATTATTCATATACAGATAATGATGCAATTAATCAGACGTCACAAAGGTTATACTACAGATTGAAGATGGTCGATATTGATGGTACTTATAAATATTCAAACATTGTTTCTGTATCGTTACCACTTACAACAAGCAAACTGAGTATTTCTCCAAACCCGGTCATCAAGGAGGTAAAAGTTATGATTGCTTCACCAGCTGACGGAAACGTAAAATGGAAATTGATAGATAATGTTGGAAGGATAATTTTGAAAGGCGCTGAGAATGTGAAAAAAGGCGCTGGAAATAACTTTACTATTGATATGAATAAATTGCCAGCAGGTACTTATTATTTAAGCGTTGCAGGTGCTGGTAATGACCAGGAAATAAAAGTACAGAAGTTGTAAACTGATCACCAATATTTTTTGAAATTGAATCGTCCTAAAATAGGTTGACAGTTTTAAAAAGCCCCGGTAAAAATTGCCGGGGTTTTTTATTGCGTTTAAATAAGTATCACGCTACAAAATGTATCGCTTAAAACATATCCATTTTAAAAAATTATCGGTGGATCCTTTTTAAAACAAACCTAGAGAGACTCCTCCATAATAATTTCTTCCTGGTGCTGCATTATAATAACGTCCACCCGCAGCATTAATATCATTCCCGAGACTATATGTAACATCAAATGCATTGTCAATTCCAGCGAACAATTCAAGTTTGCACTTTTTCGTTAAATCTTTTCTCCAACCAATTCTTGTCCCTAAAAGATTATAAGATGAGGCAAATTCAATATTCGCATCATTTAAAGGAATGGGATCGCTGTAATAGTAAGTAAGATTAATATAGATGCCGGGCCTGCTAGAAATATCGAAACCAGAAGCCACTGTATTTTTAGCTACACTTGGTAATTTTTTTCCACTATAATCATTTGTGAGCTGTTTAAATTCGCTATATGTAAAATTGTTCCATGTATAACTAACCCATATCCGGGCAGAATTGACAAAAGAATTACGTTGTAAAAATAAATAAGAGACCTGTGATTCTATCCCTCTTTGCTTTGTTGAACCGGCATTTAGAAAATAATCTCCATTACTCGCATCCCTCCTTTGTACAATTGCATCTTTTAAACGATAATCAAAAGCATTGACCTCTGCATATAAACGCCGTTGCAACCAACTACTTTTTAATCCTGCCTCATAACTAATTCCATGTTCAGCATTCAATTCGGTACTTATTACACTGGTAGAAGGTAATACTTCGGCCACTGTAGGAGGAGAAAATCCTTTCGCTGCACTTGCATATAAATATAGATCTGCTACAATTTTTTTTGAGACGGCCAGTCTTGGTGCAGCTTCATTCTTATAAGATCTTTTTTGCTCCGGCAAAGCAGGAATAGAAAGTCGTTTTATTTTAATTGATGATTTATTAATGCTAAGGCCAGCTGTAACATTTATATCATACTTCAATCTAAGATCCGCCTGTGCAAAGATCGACCAGATACCGTTCCGGACATCGTCATTCGTAAGCGTGGTTGTTGGCTTGCCATTTGAATTTTGATATGTATGTATATTGAAGTAGCCTTTTTGCGCCTCGGCACCAAAAATTATCCTGACTTTATCATTCACGGTCGAAGGCTTCCACGTGAACACTGTTCTTCCCCCGAAATGCGGTTCATTTCTTGCCTCATAATTACGGAATGTGGGGTTTTTAATTTTCGAATAAGCCCCGTAAAAAATTAAACTATTTTCAAAGTGCTCATTGAATTTATAATGATTATTAAATCCGCCAAACCATGTTTTTTGATAGATAGCCGCTTTTGCTCCATCTGCACTGGGGAATGCCCCGGCTGCAGGACGAGATGCCGTTGGATCTTTTTTATATTCTGCTTTTGTGAGAGCACCGGGTGTTTCATAAAACAGATCACCATAAAGAAAATTGAAATGCAGTGATTCTTTTTTACCTGCACTGATCTGGGTTTTCCAGGTAGTAACATCCCTTCGCATCGATGTGTGATTCCTGTATCCATCACTTTGCTGGTGCGAATACGTAAACACATTTTTGAAATTATCCTTGCCCTGGTTAAACTGAACATTTATATTACTATGATCATAACTTCCATAAGACAGATTAACCATTAATCCGGGCTCAGGATTTGCAACGGTGCCGTTGATCAAAATTGCCCCTCCTGTACCGGCTCCATACAGGCTCCCTGCAGGACCTTTGATGATCTCAATAGAATTGAAATTATAATAGCCGAATTGATTTAAATAAGTATTGCCACCTGGATCAGTAAATGGAATTTCATCCCAATAAACTTTTACATTTCTAACACCAAAAGGTGAACGCAACGTACTTCCTCTGATATTCATGCGATAACTACCCGGAGAACGTTCTTCCATTCTTACCCCCGGTGTACTATTAAGTGCCGGAAGAATATTTGTATTGCTGAATCGTTCAAGACCGCTTTTATTTATCTTATTAATAGCAGCAGGAACTTTTCGAAGATTTTGATTTTGTTCATATGCCTTGACGGTTACTTCACCAAGTGTTTGTGAAGAATCGATAGCAGCATTTTGTGAATTTGAAATGTGGTAAATGGCCATGCTAAATAGCAGGCAGGTGGCAGTTTTTCGCATAGTATTGGTTTTAGACGCTGCACAAATCTAATGCTTCTGTGCTCCTAAAACAAAACCGGAAGTATTATGCTTCCGGTTTGCTTTATCAAAAATGAAGTTTCTATATTTATCTTGCAATGACGATTTTCTCCGTTCTTATATTTTTACTGTCAGTGTTTTTAATGGTTAACATATATACTCCATTGGCGAGATTACTTACATCTACTTTTGTTGCGAGATCTTTACTCTGCATATTTTTGATCAACTTCCCACCAATATCATATAATTGGATCTGACTATTGGTAAGTTTATAATTGTAAACAACAAAGTAATCGATTGCCGGGTTAGGATAAACATCGACGCTTTTATCCTTTAAATCATCCTGAACTTTACTTTCAGTAAGTAACTGGTTTATTGCCTTTGTACTTCCTCCGGATTGGTAAGTAAATTCAAGAATACTTCCGGGATTTGGCGGAGTAGTCAAAACATTTCCTGTGGGTCCGGAAGTATTGCCGATACTGTCGCAGGCTACATAAATTTTTAATCCATCAGCAGAAACAGCCACATCACGATAGCGACCCAGCCCCTTGAAATAATTAATTGTGTCTGAAATAATATTTTGGCCGTCATTGCTTAATTTGTAACGGATGATTTTTCCAGATTTCAAAGTGGCAATAAGCAAGGAATTCTGCCAGCCAGGAATTGCATTGCTTCCATAGAAATCAGTTCCTGATGGCGCCATCGTTGGCCAGGTCATAAAATCACCGGTTGTTGGTGGATTTATAGCAGGGAAAATAGAACGTAATGGTTCTTTAGCATTAAGTGTTGCACAATTTGCTTGTTCATCAACTACAGCAAATCCACCTATAGTAATGCCATTATAGTTTCCATCACAAAAGCCAGCAACTCTTGGCCAACCATAGTTTCTGCCTCTTTCAATAACATTAACTTCATCGTCACTCCATGGCCCATGTTCACTACTATATAAAATATCTGTTCCGTTTACATTACCCCAGACAAGACCTTGCGGGTTGCGGTGTCCAAAAGTAAATACAGCAGTTGGCTGCCCGCCATTAGTAAATGGATTGTCAGAAGGTATCCATGATCCGAACCCATCGGCTTCTGTATTCAATCGCAAAATTTTTCCTTCATATATATTAATATTCTGTGCATTATTTGTACGTGACGCATTATCAAATTGACCAGCTCCCATATCTCCTACCGTATAATATAATTTCCGATCAGGCCCGATTGCGATCCTTGCAGAATTATGGTCATTGCTTCCGGGAATATTCTCCAGCACAATTACTGGTTGCTCAAGAACTTTTGTTGTGAAGTTATAGGTATATCGTTCGATCCTTGTTTTTCTAACAGTGCTGCTCAATGATTGATAGGTGTAAGAAATGTACACATATGGCTTTCCTGACAAAAACTCTGGATGCAAAGCAAGTCCCATCAAACCATCTTGCCCTCCCACCAATACCATTTTAGAACCGAGAGTTAGCACAGTGGTCTTTACACCCGTAGCAGGAACCACAAAACTTACTTTGCCTGCAAACCTTTCTGTATACCATAAATTATCATCGGGCCCATATACAAGATCATGTGGCATTCGCTGGTTGGCAACAACAGTACGAACAGAAAAAGTCTCGGTAACAGGAGTTGATGCAATTGTAACAACAGTCATAGCGGTACTGGTTGATTGGTTACCCGCTGCATCTCTTGCAACTACCGTCATTGAATAAGGAGTATTCGGTGAAAGTCCTGTCACGCTATACGCTGTACCTGTAATATTGGCGCTGTTCATTTTCACTCCATTCTTAAACACATTGTATCCTGTCACGCCAACATTATCTGTAGAAGGCTGCCATGATAAAGTGAAAGTTGTAGTAGTAATGTTCGCCGCTGCAAGATTTGCAGGCGAAGTTGGAGGCTCAGTATCAGGGGCACTTGTAGTAACATCTAAAGTCATGCTCGGCGCACTTTCATTACCTGCTGCATCCCTGGCTTTTACAAAATAACTATATGTAGTTGCTGATGTTAATCCGGAAACATTGAAAGATGTTGAAGTAACATTAGAAGAATTAATCTTTAGTCCATTCTGGTATACATCGTATCCGGTAACAGCAACATTATCGGTTGCTGCTGTCCAACTTAATGTAAAAGATGTCACAGTGATGCTTGATGAAGAAAGGCTCGCTGGCGCAGTCGGTGGTTGTGAATCGGGTAGTTGAGTCATCAAGCTTGTGCCAGGTATTACTTCGCTTGGTGCAGCTGTTGATTGACCAGGTCTTGCCCATCCTACTGATAAATTATCATTGCCCGTGCTTTCTTTCATCAATGCTTCTACATAATATACTTGCCCTGCCGTCAAACTTATGGATGCAGATTTTTGTGATGTATATTTATTCCATTCCCTGGAATTAGTACTATTTGTATTGAATGCGATCTTCACTTTGTTGGCAGGGTTACTGGAAGTACTTAACCAGAGTTCAGCACTTGCGTCGCTTGCAATCCAGAAAACATAACCTCCTGTTGCTGGAGGGCATATATAGCCATTCATCCTGATTCCAATGTTGTTTCCCATGTTAGCCGGCATTTCAAACAAACCGCGGGTGCCGGTTAATGAAGGACTGTTCGGATAATTTGAATTCGAAGTAAGATTAGCCACAGCACTGCCGCTGATATTATTCCATCGCTGGTAATTAATTAATCCGGTACCGGGACAGCTTTGGGAATTAGAAATAAAAAAAGCAAATACACAAATGATGGAAGAGTAGAGGTGTTTCATAAATATTAAATTATTAGCTTGTAAAATTGGTCGTTAAAAAATTGAAATTATAACATTGACTTCGTATTTAATAAAAATTTTGACTGATCAGAATCAATTTATAACAGCAAATCGATTTTCATGAATGCAGTATTAATCTAAGCCGGCGCTGATGTCTTAGTTAAATCAGTTCTTTTTATTTCTGTATTTTTACCTGCTTACTTGAATTATGAATCAAATGAACAAACCTACTATTGGGATTACCTGCGGTGATTTGAATGGAATCGGCATTGAATTAATCATAAAAGTATTTTCAGATAACCGCATCCTTGAACAATGCACCCCGTTGATATTTGCTTCAAATAAGGTTATTAATTTCTATCGCAAGACGCTGCCGGAATTCAATTTTAATTGGCAGAACATAAAAGATCTCTCCCGTCTGAATGGAAAACAAATGAACATCTATAATTGCTGGGAAGAGGATGTGATCATCACTCCCGGTCAATTAACAGATACTGGTGGCAAATATGCTGTAAGATCATTGATGGCAGCAGCTCATGCATTGAAGCAAAATGAAATAAATGGCCTTGTTACAGCTCCTATTCATAAAAAAAATGTGCAGTCCGCAGATTTTAACTATACCGGTCATACTCCATTCTTAAAAAGTTTTTTCGGAGTAAATGACGTATTGATGCTATTGTTTGCAAATCAATTCCGGGTTGCGTTGGTTACCGAACATTTACCCGTTAATGAAGTGACCGCAAATATCTCAAAAGAAATAATTCTAAGGAAACTGAATATTCTGAATGAAAGTCTTCAAAAAGATTTTGGAATTGATAAACCAAAAATCGCTGTTTTAGGATTAAACCCCCATGCAGGTGATGAAGGCTTGATCGGAAAAGAAGAAGAAACAATAATTAAACCAGCTATTAAAGAGGCAAAACAAAATAACATGATTGTCACTGGTCCTTTTAGCGCTGATAGTTTTTTTGCGAGACAATATCACAATCGTTTTGATGCCGTTCTTGCTATGTATCATGACCAGGGCCTGGTACCTTTTAAAACACTTGCTTCAGGTGAAGGAGTAAATTATACAGCCGGTCTTCCTGTTGTTAGAACATCACCCGATCATGGAACTGCATTTGATATTGCAGGTAAAGGAAAAGCCGATGAATCGTCTTTCCACACCGCAATTTTTGAATGCATTAATATCATTAATAACAGGAAACAATTTGAAGACAATCATAAAAATCCTTTGAAAAAAATCACATCTGCTATTCTTGCTAACCAGGAGGATGAAAGGATTGAAGAAAATTAATTTGAAATACAGTAATTAACACATTTAATAATACTACTGCTTGTCAATAAGAAGATTACTTGCTGTAATCTTTTTCTATTTATGGTTTACATGGAGTCGTAAGTTTCTTTTTTCAATTATTTTTTTAAAAAATCTCTCCAAAAAATTAACGTTGATACATTTACCCTTGGTATTTTTTCTATTTTCCGTTTAATTAATTTCAGAAAAAAGTAGAGTTACTACTTATAGAAAAATCTTATCCTTACGAAGAAAAATTCCTCATAAAAGCTATGAGATTTACGAAGCAGAATATATTTTTATACCCGAAACATTAATCCGGTACCCGAGTCAGTCCCACCAAAAAAACTTTCTCGGTTTAGTAGCAAAAGAAAACAAAATCGCAATTGTTCTTGAACAGGCTCCAGATCGGTAAGCTTTGCTTCGAACTTTCGAAAAAAGATAAAATTGAATAGCTCAATTAAACCATACCTATTATTATTCAAACTTTAATCACCCTAAAAAAAGAAAACAATGAAACATTTTTTCAAATTAACAATTCTCGCTTCAGTTGTTACAGCTCTGATCTTCGGTGTTTCTGCATTTACTTCCGTAAAAAAAGTAAAAGCAGCCGAAGATGGCCCCCAGCTTGCAAAAAGCATTCAAAAACAATGATCAATAAACTAACAACCGTAATAAAAATGAACAGATAATTATCTTCTGTAAAGCGAGTTTTTGTATTTTTCGTTAATAGAAAATACCCTGCTTTAAAATAAAAAAGTCATCCATGATGGGTGACTTTTTTATTTCGGTCTATCCTTAATTAAAATTCATTTGTTGTGAACCTGGCTATCTCTTTTGTATTTTTTTTGCCCCAAAGCGATTAAAATTATAACTCGCAGTAAGCATAAAAAATTGCGGCACTACATTAGAGCGAACATCTTCATAATAGTTTTCGCCAATTACCCTGTTGATACCATTGTTCTGTTTTAAGATATCATACACGGTGAATTTGATCTCGCCAGTACTTGTATGAAAAAATTTTTTCGCAAAAGACACGTTCCATAAAAAAGCATTCTCGTTATAGCCAACACTCCGGCCGGAATTGATATAGTAATCAAAATCAGTAAGGACAAAAAACCGATTTCTAAAGCGATAAGTAAAATCAGCAGAATACGCCTGGTTGAAATATTTTGTGTTCGAACCTTCTTCTACTTCATAAGCGGCTATATTATAAATAAAAGCGGTACTAAAAGCCATGTCAAAGTTGTCTTTACCATAATTAATACCAACCGATTGATTCACCTCGAAAAGTGTAGTGAAATTCTTGTGCTTGTATAAAAGATTTGCATCACGGCTCAGGTACATCAAATTCGTGAGGTTAACATTCAATCCTTCTACTTTTTTAACGGGAAAATTCAACGAGGCCGACCCGGAACTACTAAACGAACCGTTCATATTCTCCGGTTTATAAATAATCGTGACCGCGTTCAACGAATCAATCCCATTAACAATTTTATTACCTGCATAGTTAACACTAATACTTGCTGAAAAAAATCGCTGCGATGCCAAAGCAAATGAATTATAATTGATATTGATATTATTTGCAAATTCTTGTTGCAATGAAGGGTTCCCTGTTTTTATCATCAA